>CADCWH010000281.1 GCA_902806395.1 uncultured Thermomicrobiales bacterium
AGGCCGATGTGGGGGAGAGCGATGCAGAACCGTGGGCGAGGGTCGGGCAGGCCACCGGGAATCCGAGTCCATGGGGGTGGAATCCCCCGGCCAGTCCAGTCCGAGCCCACGCTCCCGGTCGATGAGGGAGTCCCTGCCGAGGGGCAGGACGAGCGCGACCGGCGGCCGTCAGTTTCGGCCACTTCTCCTGCCGTAGTGAACCCGGGTCCCGATGCGCGTGCCGTACCGGGTGGTCGCCCGGCTCAGACGCCGGCTCCGGCTCCGGCCCCGTCCCACGCGGAACCAGTGGTGCCCGCGGGACGCGGCACCACCGTGGCGGACGACCCGTTCGACGATGAGATCGATGAGCACGAGTTCTCGTCGTTCGCCAGGATCAAGGTGATCGGAGTCGGGGGGGGCGGCGGTAACGCGGTCAACCGGATGATCCGGGCTGGGGTGGAGAACGTCGAGTTCGTCGCCGTCAACACCGATGCCCAGGCCCTGCTGAACAACGAGGCGCCGACGGCAGTCCGGATCGGCGACAAGCTGACCAAGGGCCTCGGCGCCGGTGGGCGACCCGCCGTCGGCGAACGCGCCGCCGAGGAGAGCGCGGAGGGCCTGGCCGGGCTGATGCGCGGTGCCGACATGATCTTCATCACCGCCGGGATGGGCGGCGGCACCGGGACCGGCGCCTCACCGACCATCGCCAAGCTCGCCAAGCAGGCGGGGGCCCTGACGGTGGCCGTGGTCACGCGGCCCTTCGAGTTCGAGGGTGCCAAGCGGCGCCGGTCGGCCGAGGAGGGCATCCAGGCCCTGCGCGAGGTGGTCGACGCCCTGATCACGATCCCCAACGAGCGCCTGCTCCAGATGGTGGACCCTAAGACGTCGATCAGCGATGCGTTCCAGATCGCGGACGACGTGCTCCGGCAGGGCATCGCCGGGATCTCCGACCTGATCACCAAGCCCGGCGTCATCAACCTCGACTTCGCCGACGTGAAGACCATCATGGAGAACGCCGGGTCGGCACTGATGGCGATCGGCTTCGGTACGGGGGAGAACCGCTGCATCGACGCTGCCCGGGAGGCCATCGAGAGCCCGTTGTTGGAGATGAGCATCCAGGGCGCGACCGGGGTCCTCTACAACGTGACCGGTGGCAGCAATCTGACCCTGGTCGAGACGAGCGAAGCGGCGGACATCATCCGCTCGGCCGCCGACGAGGACGCCGAGATCATCTACGGCACCAGTATCGACGAATCGCTGGGAGACGGGGTGATGATCACCCTGATCGCCACCGGCTTTGACGAGCGCCCTGACGGCTATTCCCACGGGCGGGTCTTCAGTCGAGAGCGCCTCGCCGTCACCCAATCATCGGTCGAGCGGGACCGGGACCGTGGTGATCGGGACCGGGACCGAGATCGAGATCGGCATCTCCGGACAGGGATGCCGGGCGTCTCGTCATCCGTCCCCCCGGTGACGACGCGGCCCCAACCGCCCGCGCCAGTGCTGCCGGAGGACAACTGGGAAGAGGAGCCGTCCATCATCCGCTTCCTGCGGGACCGCTAAGGCGCAGTGCGGCACACGGCCGGGAGCGGCGTCGATCGCTCGATCGAGCCGCTGGGGTAGTCGCACCCACTCACCTGCCCAGATGAGCGGTTGGGTCGAGCGCCTGGTTTGCTATCCTGAAGACGTCACGAGGGGGAAGGACCCGGCCGACTGGCCGGGTCCTTTCGTCACTTCTCGCGGGCCATGACGCGGGCCGAGGCTGGCGAGCGGCGAGACGCAGCCGAAGCCCGAGTCACACCTTCTCCCATCTGACGTCCCCGGCGCGTGACCTCGCCCGTCATCCTATCGCCCCCGTCCCTGATGCCTCCCACCCCATCTCCGAGGGTTGACTCATGGCCAAGCCCACTTCCCCCGACATGTTCGACGCCGCATTTCCCATCCTCACCGAGGGACAGATTGATGTCCTGAGGACCTATGGGGCCGAACGGGAGATCACGGTCGGGGAGGACTTGTTTCACCAGGGCGAACGGTCACTTGACTTCTTTGTCCTCCTAGAGGGCGAGGTCGAGCTGCTGGAGCATCTGGCAGACGAGGACCGCTCGATCTCGACTCGTGGCCCCGGCCACTTCTTTGGCGAGATTAACATGCTGACCGGTCAGGCGGTGATCCTGACCGCGCGGGTGCGGAAGGCGGGCCGGGTCCTGCAATTGTCGGTGCCCGCGATCAAAGAGGTCGTCCAGCAGCAGCCACGCCTCAGCGACCTGATCCTGCAGGCGTTCATCCTGCGACGGACGATCCTAGTCAAATTGGGCACGGGTGGACGGGTCGTAGGGAGCCTGCACTCGGCCGACACGACGCGGCTACTGACGTTCATGGCACGGAACCGGCTGCCGCACGCGTTCCTCGACCTAGATGAAGATCCCGAGGCCGAACCGTTCCTGCGCCGGGCGGGAGGCCAACCGGGTCCCGATCCCTACCTGGTCTGGCAGGGGACGCAGGCGAATCTCAATCCCACCAATCGTCAGCTCGCCGAGTGGATGGGGTTGGATCGCAAGGCCGACCTTGACGAGCGCTACGACGTGGTCGTGATCGGGGCCGGGCCGGCCGGTCTGGGGTCGGCGGTCAACGCGTCCTCGGAAGGTCTCCGCGTCTTGGTGGTCGACAAGTACGCCGTCGGGGGACAAGCGGGGACCTCGTCGCGGATCGAGAACTACCTGGGCTTCCCGGCGGGGCTCTCGGGCGCCGACCTGACGACTCGGGCCCATATCCAGGCCGAGAAGTTCGGAACCCGGATCAGCGTCCCCCATCAGGCGGTCGGCCTGGCCCGTGACGGCGACGACCTCCAGGTCACCCTGGACGATACCTGCACGGTACGGGCGCGATCAGTGATCGTGGCGACGGGAGTCAGGTACCGGCGGCCACCGGTCGACCGACTGGACGAGTTCGACGGGATGGACGTGTTCTATGCCGCGACCGACATGGAGGCGAGGCGGTGCATGGGACGGGCGGTCGCGGTGATAGGCGGGGGGAACTCGGCTGGCCAGGCCGCGTTGTTCCTCGCCCGCAGCGGCTTGGACGTGACGATCGTGATCCGGCGGGAAGGACTGGCCGACACCATGTCTAGGTATCTGATCGACCAGATCGAGAACCTGCCAGAAATCTCGCTGCGACCGTTCACCGAGTGCCGGGCGCTGCTCGGAGCGGACCGGCTGGAGGGGGTCGAGGTCGAGGACATCCGGACGGGCGAGCGGGACACCCTACCCGTCGGGGCGCTCTTCATGATGATCGGGGCCGACCCCCAAACCGACTGGCTCGCCGGCACGCTCGCGGTGGACGAGAAGGGGTTCATCCTGACGGGGGCGGACCTGGAGGACTATGTGTCCGACCGCGAGCGGGGTCGGGACCCGATGCCGATGGAGACGAGCATGCCGGGGGTCTTCGCCGTTGGGGATGTCCGGAGCGGATCCGTGAAGCGGGTCGCGTCGAGCGTCGGCGAAGGCTCGATGGCGGTCCAGTACCTGCACCGCTATTTGTCCGACCAGTACGCCGGCCGGACGACCCCGGCATGATGCCGATCGCCATCACACGAGGGTGGGACGACTGATGCGGTGCCCGTTTTGCCAGGCGCGGGACACCCGCGTGATCGATAGCCGGGAGTTGACCGGGGGCGAATCGATCCGCCGCCGCCGCGAGTGCCCCGTCTGCTCGCGGCGGTTCACGACGTACGAGCGGGTCGAGCAAGCCGGGCTGGTGGTCGTCAAGACCGACGGTCGCCGCGAGGCATTCAATCCGGAGAAGTTGCGCCAGAAGTTGCGGGTGGCCCTGACCAAGCGACCGGTCGGGGAGAGCGACATCGACGCCCTGGTGCAGCGAGTCGAGGCCCGGATGCTGGAGGCGGGAACGGCCGAGGTGCCCTCCAGCGCGATTGGCGAGGCGGCACTGCGGGAGTTGAAGGCGCTGGACCAAGTGGCCTACATCCGCTTCGCCTCCGTCTATCGGCGGTTCGCCGATCTGGACGACCTGCGCCGGGAGATGGAGGATCTGAACGCGGAGGGGGGCGCGACCCGGACTGTGTAGGGACGACGCCGATCGCGCGGGCGATCCGGATGCGGCGGGATCGCTGCCGTGACGATCGTCTCGGCCAGACGGGGGATGCGGGTGGTGCGGGTCGCGGGCTCGAGCGAGGGGGAGGCGGGACGGCTGTCGGCGGGACGGCGCCCGATCGACCCGGTGGTACTGCTCTTCGTCGCGTTCGGGTCGTTCGGGGTGATGTTCGGCGTCTGGCAGGTGGCGCTGGCGGACCTGCGGCGGGCGCTGGACGTGTCCGAGGGGCCCCTGGGCCTGGCGATCACGGTCTCGGTGGTGGCGTCGTTCCCGGCGATGCTGGCGGCCGGGCGGGTGGCGGACCGATTCGGGGCGCGGGCACTGATCGCCGGTGGTGCCGTGAGCATGGCCTGCGTGTTCCTGGCCGTGACCCAGATCGGCAGCTACGCCGCGCTTGTGGCGACGATCCTAGTGTTCCTGACGTCGTCGGGCATCTACGATGTCGGGATCAACGCCTCGGCGGTGATTCAGGAACGGCGGACGGCGCGGCCGATCATGTCGTTGTTCCACGCCGCGTTCAGCGCGGGCGGGGCGACCGGGGCGATCTTGGCCGGGGTGGGCATCTCGGCCGGGTTGCCGTTCCGATCGTTATATGTTGCCGTGGCCTGCCTGCTGGCGGTGGTGGCGACACTGTTCTGGCTGGCGGGGGAACGCGAGCGGCCCCGTCCCGGGGCGGAGGGCGCGAACGGGCGATCGAGCCTGGTCCGCAACCCGCTGGTGCTGACGCTGGCGGTGATCGTCAGCCTGGCGTTCCTCGGGGAGGGGGCGATGGAGACCTGGTCCTCCATCTACCTGCGCGATTTCTTGGGGTTCTCGGCGGTGGTCGGGGCCTCGGGTGTCGCGGTGTTCCACCTCTCGATGGCGATCGGCCGGGCGACGACCTCGTTGGTCGTCCGGCGCCTCGGTCGGACCCGGACGTTGACCATGGCCGGTGGGCTCGCGGTGGCTGGCAACGTCGTCGCGCTGGGGACGGAGCGAGCGCCGCTCATCCTGGGCGGGTTTATCCTCGTGGGGGTGGCCCTGTCGTCGGTCGCTCCGGTGGCCCTGTCGCTGGGGGGTGACCTGGTGCCGGGTCGGACCGGCCAGGTGAGCGCACTGCTGATGACGATCGGCTATGCCGGCTTCTCGATCGGTCCGTCGGTGATCGGGCTGACGGCCGAGGTGGCCAGCCTGCGACTGGCCCTGTGGATCGTGACCTTGGTCGGACTGGGGATCATCGTGCTCTCGACCAGGGTGCCAAACATCGCGGTGGGCGGGGACCGTGCGGCGAGTGACGCAGCGGTCGTGGTCGACCCACCGGCCGAAGGGGGAACCCAGACGTTGGCCTGATCGACGCTCGCTGGCCGTCGGAACGCCGTGGCCGGGACGCGATGAGGGGGCCGCGACCAGGTCGCGACCCCCTCGGGTTCGGTCGATATAAGAGATAGCGGCTCGGCTAGGAAGAGACGGGCTGCACCAGGTGTGTCTCGAGGCGGTCGGTCAACGCGCGCTTCGGCATGGCACCGATGATCTGCTCGACCTTCTCGCCACCCTTGAACAGCATCATGGTCGGGATGCTGGTGATGCCGAATTGGGCCGCATACTGCTGGTGGTCGTCGATGTTGACCTTGGCGAT
>CADCWH010000282.1 GCA_902806395.1 uncultured Thermomicrobiales bacterium
CGTCTTCGCCATCTTCGCCCTGGCGCTCGCCATCATCCCAGCCGGGGCGCAGGCGCCGCTGAGCCAGCTCAACCTGAATGCCTACCAGTGCCCAGCCGGCTACGACCAGATCATGGATTGCACCAAGCTCTCCGGCGTCACCGTCGCGGTCAGCCAGGATGGCCAACCGCTCGCCACCGTCACCAGCTCGGCCGCCGAGGGCGCCACGCTGGACCTGATGTTCGGCGCGGCCATCGCCCTGGAGGTCACCGGTGGCGCGCCGGAGGGGACCGTCCTGACCGAGTCCACGCTGGCGTTCGACGCCATCGAGGGGCAGAACCCGGTCACCCTGGTCTTCGTCGGCCAACCGGCCCCGGCCGAGGCCTACCTCGACCTGGTCGCCTGGTACTGTCCTGCGAACTACGCCGACATGGCTGACTCCTGCGACCGGCTCGGCGACGTCTACGTCGATGTCCTACAGGACGGCTCACCGCTCGGCCAGGTCAAGACCACGACGACCGAGAGTGCCACCATCCCGCTGGCCGTTGGGTCAGACATCGAGCTGGTGATCGCCGGCGGCGTGCCGGAGCGGTCGGAGCTGGAGTCGGACTTGGACCTGTCGTTCACGGCCGTGGCCGGCGAGAACGCGGCGATGATGGTCTTCGTCGCCCAGGACCCCGCGCCACACACCGACACCAACGCCCTGGTGGTCGAGGCCCTTGTCTGCCCCGTCGCCTACGAGGGCAACAACTACGCCGCCGATTGCCTCGGTGAGCCGGACATCGACGTCACCGTGACCCGCGACGCCGACGGGTTCACCATCACCACCCCGACGGGCGACGAGGGGATCGCCGCCTTCCAAGGTCTCGGCGAAGGCACCTACACGATCGAGCTGGGCGTGCCTGGCGACTTCGCGGACTTCCTGACCGTCTGCGGCACCCCGGACGGCTTCGAGCCGCGCCAGGTCGACAACCCGGACACCAACCGGATTGGCGTCTACCTGGCCCCGGTCGAAGAACTGACCTGCACCTTCTTCATCATCCCGGTCAACGCCCAGGGCGAGCCGACCGTCGCCCCGACGGCCACCGCCAAGCCAGCCACCGCCACGGCGACCCCGACGCGGGGCCCGGGCCAAGTGGGCAGCCTGCCGGACACCGGTACCGGCTCGACGGCGAGCGGCACGACCGCCTCGCTGGGGACGTCTCTGGTCCTCCTGGGCCTGCTCGCCCCGATCATGCTGGTCGCCATCGGGGGCTTCAACGCCCGGCGATCCGGCACCCGGTAACCTCGGGAGTCGTGCCGGCCGGGATAGTCACCCCGGCCGGCACGGACCCACCCCGGGGCATCCCCCGGGGGCGACACGAGAATGGGAGCTTGGCCAGTGCCGGGGCGGATCGACCGCCCCAGCACTGGCCGCCCAGTTAACGGCCACCTTCTCCGAGAGCGATCCCGCACAATCGAGGATCGTCGTCGGGGACCTCGCCTGACACATCGCGGGACCTCGACGGGTACGAACCTGGTCTCGATCGTTCCCACCAGCGACCGAGGCACGCGCGACGTCCACCTCGCTACCCCTCCAAGATCGGGGTCTGCGCTCCCATTAGCGGCCTCCCTGTCAGCCACTTGGTCCGTGGATCACCCAACGCCAGCCTTCGAGCGCATGAGGTTAGGGATAACGCCTGTGGGGCATTGCCGGGCGGATCTGACCCCAGTACGATATGGACATGGGTGGAACCGGGGTCCGGCTGTCGCGCCCCCAGCACTCCCCCTGGACATGAGAAGGAGCACCCTGCCTAGCGATTGAACATGCCTCGACACCGGCCCGGTGAGACCAGGCTCAGACCTACCCCGCGCCGCCGGGCGGCGCCACCCGATCACCATCCGCCCCGAGTACACGCACTCCGAAAGGCCTGTCATCAGTATGAAGCGCCTCCCGTTCCTCTCGTTCGCCTTCGCAATCTTTGCTCTAGCCCTGACCATCCTCCCCGCCGGGGCACAGACCGAGCCGGCCGAGCTCAATCTCAATGCTTACCAGTGCCCGGCCGACTACGACCAGATCAGCGACTGCGTCAAGCTCTCGGGCGTGGCCGTCGATGTCAAGCAGAACCAGGCCCAGTTGGTCCAGCTCGTCACCTCCGCCGAGAGCGGCGTGACCGCCGAACTGACGGTGGGCGCGTTCATCGACCTGGAGATCGTCGAGATTCCCGAGGGTACGGAACTCCAGGCAGACGCGGCCCTGTCCTTCACCGCGGTCGCGGGCCAAAACCCGGTCACCCTCATCTTCATCGAGCAGGGTGAGGAGACCCCGGTCGCCGAGTCGAGCGACCTGATCGTCCGGGCCCTGGTCTGCCCGGTGGAGTACGAGGGGGAGACGGGGGCCGACTACGAGGCCAACTGCGAGCCCGAGCTGGATATCGCCGTCACCGTGACGGGTGATACTGCCGGGACGCCCATCGAGGGGGCGACCGGTGACGATGGCAGCGTGACGTTCATCGACCTGGCCGAGGACGATTACACCATCGAGCTGGGTGTCCCGGGTGACTTCGCCACCTTCCGGACGGCCTGCACCCCGAACGGGGTCGACCCGCGGACGATCACCGAAAACCCGAACACGAACCTGATCAGTATTCGCCTCGCCCCGGCAGAGACGCTGACCTGCACCTTCTATGTCATCCCGGTCAACGCTCAGGGCGAACCTACGGTCGCCCCGACGGTCGCCGCCACGGTGGCCCCGACCCAGCCGGCGGGCCAGGTCGGCAGCCTGCCGGATACCGGGACCGGGTCCGCCGCGACCACGGGCGGGGTGACGATTCACCCGGGGGCATTCCTCAGCCTGGTGGTCGTGGTCGGGATGGTCATTCTCGCGGCGTCACGCCGAACGACCACCCGTTAATCGTTCGCTCGATGCGAGGGTTGATCGACGCCCAGTAGCGATCAACCGCGAAAAGACGGCCTGGCCGGGCAACCTCGTTGCCCGGCCAGGCCGTCTTTGGCGCAGATACGACATCGCGGAGAACGTCAACCGAGACACGATATGCCGCCCGAACATATGCGCGGTGAATCATGTTTAGGCTGCCTTTAGGCTGCCGTCGCACCCTGGCCACCACCCCAGCCAATAGCTAACGTTTGACGAACGACTCGCTCGACCGCAGCAACGCGTGAGTCGCTAACGACCCTCTACTCCATTCGTCGGCCTTGAACCGTGAGCGGGGTCCGGCGGCATCGTGTCGCAGCGCCGACTGGCCCCGTACGACGCTGCCAGGGGCAGCGACTCGGCGGGCAACACGCTCTCCATCGGAGCAATCAGTTCTCGCCACGCCACCGGATCGAGCGAGTAATAGATCCACTGGGCGTCACGACGAGCGTGCACCAGCCCAGCCTGGCGCAACTTGGCAAGGTGGTAAGAGACGAGCGGTTGGGCCAATTCCAGTTCGTCTATCAGGTCACAGCACAGGTTTCGGAATGTGCCTGGATCGTCAAGATGCGGAGGCGATTGCGATCCCCGAGAAACGTGAACGTCTCGACCGCCCGATCAACGGCCACGTCTTCGGACATCGAGACCATGACACCTCCAACATACGCGGTAGGACCGACCCTGATGTCACATCAAATCCTACGGGCTGACGCGGGCGGAGACCCGGATCGGCACGGAACCCGGTCGGAGCTCACTCCGCCGCCACGAGAGGTCTGACCGCTCGACGAGCAGGAGGCGCCGACCCTGTCGGTCATCGGGCGGGCCGAATTGCTGGCCCGGGACGCGACCGAGCCTTCCCTGAACCGGTGCAGCGCAGGAACGCCGGATCAGGGCGCGGGCTCGCGCCGGGACGCGGACCGGGCGGTGCGAACCCCGCCATCTTCGTCATGGGGCCCGGTCCGTGCTGGCCCCAATCATCGCCGCGGGCCCGCGATGCCACTGCTACACTGCCGGCGAGCCACGGCCGGATGGCAGGGTACGGGATGGGACTGAGGACCGCATGGATCGACGCTCGGGAGAGGACCATCGCGACGCCACGGCACAGGGCCGAGATGGGGACCACGGCGATCGCGAGCACACGGCGACACACGACCACGAATCCACCGGGGATCATGACCACGGCGGCAGTCACAGCCACGACCACGGCCCGGGTGGTCACGACCATGACCATGGGAGTGGCCTGGTCGGCTGGTTCCGGAGCACGTTTGCCCACTCGCATGACGCCGCCGACAAGGTGGACGCCGCGATGGCGACCAGCGATCGTGGCATCTGGGCCCTGAAGATCTCCCTCGTTGGCCTCGGCGTCACCGCGCTCCTCCAGGTCGTCATCGTCGCCGTCTCCGGCTCGACGGCCCTGCTGGCCGACACGATCCACAACTTCGGCGACGCGGCGACCTCGATCCCGCTCTGGATTGCCTTCTCCCTCCAACGCCGGGCCCGGTCGCGTCGCTTCACCTACGGCTACGGCCGGGCCGAGGACCTGGCCGGCCTGGTCATCGTCGGCCTGATCTTCATCTCGGCCTGTGTTGCGGGGTACGAGTCGTTCTCCCGCCTGCTCGACCCCCGGCCGATCACGCACCTGTGGTGGGTGGCGGCGGCGGGGGTCATCGGATTCGTCGGCAACGAGGCGGTGGCGGTCTTCCGGATCCGGGTCGGGGAGCAGATCGGCTCCGCCGCCCTGATCGCGGACGGCCAGCATTCCCGGGTCGATGGCTTCACGTCGCTGGCGGTGGTCGTCGGCGCGATTGGGGCGGCCGCCGGGGTGCCCATCCTCGACCCTCTCATCGGCCTGCTGATCACCGTGGCGATCCTGTTCATCGTTCGCGACGCCGCCCGAGCTGTCTTCGGCCGGATGCTGGACGGCATCGAGCCAGGTATCCTCACCGACATCGAGCAGGCGCCACTGCAGGTCGCCGGCGTGGATGAGGTCCACCAAGCCCGGGCCCGCTGGCTCGGTCACAAGGTCTACGCCGACCTGCACATCACCGTGGACTCCACCCTCTCGGTCTCCGAGGCCCACGACATCGTCGAGCGAGTCCAGGCCGCCCTGGCCGAGGAGATCCCCGCCCTCGGCGAAGCCACGGTCCATGTCTGCCCGCGCGGTGATAGCCAACCCCAAGGGCACAGTCCTGCTCACGCCGTGGTCGCGGGTGCGGCCGTCACCGCGTAGGCCGTGCGGCCAGGGAACCGGTCCATCGTCGGGTCGGACCGGCCGACTCCTCGACGGAGCGACCATGCCCAAGGGACCGCATCGAGACGACATGCGGCGGTGGCTAAGGAGTGCACCAGGCGGGAAACGTTTCACGGTGGCGAACGGCGTGTTCGTCGGCGTGCCATGCCGTGACGGTGCCGGGTGACGAGTCTCGGGGGGAACCAGGCGTGGAGGACGTTGGCACGTCCCCGATCCTCTATACCCAGGTCGGTTGCGCCGACAGTCTGCGAGTACGGGACTGGCTCATCACGCACGACGTCTCCTTCGTCGAACGCGATGTCACCGTCGTCCCCGATGCGGCGATGGGACTCTACCGGACCGGCACCTTCGCCACCCTGCTGGTGGTCGGCGTGACGCGGGTGCTCGGCTTCAGGCTCGCCAAGATCGCGGTGGCGTCAGGACCTCGCGGGAGCGGGACCGGCGCGGGCGAGCCCGGCGCGGGTTAGCGACCTCCGGCCTCCACCACCGATCCCGGTGCGTCGTCGCAACCTTCTCTACCCCAGCCGATGACGGCGCAATCGTCGAAGGTCACGCACCCGCAGCGCAGGCTTTCCCCGAGTACGTCCCGCATCCGGCTGGCACGGGCGATCAGGGCGTCCACCTCCGCGATCTTCCGCTCGGCCAAGCGGCGCCATCGATCCGATGCCGTGACGCCCGCCGGGAAGTCGTGGAAGAGTGCCCGCGTCTCGGCCACGGTGAACCCCGCCTCCCGCGCCATCCGCACGACGGTCAGGCGGGTCAGCACGTCCGGGCCATACCGGCGACGACCGTTCAGGCGCCGTGGCTCGGGCAGGAGTCCGACGCTCTCGTAGTAGCGGATCGCGGACGGGCGGATACCCGCCCGATGAGCCACCTCGCCAATGCCCAAGGTATCCACTGGGCCTCCCCCTTGACATCACGTGCGCTTGAACTCGTATCGTAGGGCACGAGCATACGACGAGTCATCACCGGGACCCTGCGCCCGGGCAGATGAACCGATGTCGAGTGGAACGAGGGATCACCATGGGTGACGACAGGGGTCAGACCGACGGCGAGCCCACTCTCAGTTGCGGTCTGGTCGGGCGGGAGTTTGCCGAGCGGAAGGAGGCCCTCAGCAGGGATCTGTTCGCCCACGCCGAGCGAGTCGAGGAACTCCCCGACGGGTTCGCCTACCGGTTCCCGCCGCACGACCCCTGGCCCGCGAAGGTGTTGGACGTGATCGCGGCGGAGCGGCAATGCTGCCCGTTCTTCACCTTCGAGATGATTTTCGAATCGCACGGCGGGCCGCTCTGGCTGCGGTTGCGCGGCCCGGATGGGGTGAAGGCGTTCGTCGGGGCCGAACTCGGGAGCATCGCGTCTCAGCCCCGTGGCTCGTAGGTCACGATCCCGGCCCCGGACAGCCCGACCACGCCGCCGAGCCGGTCATCGCGACCTGAACGACCCGCCCGGCCCCACCGGCCCTGACCGAGCGAGAGGGCGAAGACGACACGATCGGAGGCTGCCTGGGTAGGAGCAGCCGAAACCCCATGATCCCCGTCCTCAGCGCCGGCGCCACGCCATGGACCAAGGAGACCAAGCCATCGGCCACACAACCTGGCCAGACGGCCCAGCCCTCCCGGAGCCAACACCAGGTTGCCGCTCGGAGTTCGCGGGGGTCGGCCTGCGCGTCGAGGAGGACCGTCCGGGCGAATCTCCGCGTAC
>CADCWH010000283.1 GCA_902806395.1 uncultured Thermomicrobiales bacterium
AGGATGACAGGCGGAGGGCCGGGCTGAAAATGGGCGGATCGGTGGTGTAGCTCGGAGGTCCGGTTGCTGCTAGATCGCCGCATGGTATCGGTATTGACGTTGCGTTGTTGACAGGGGGAAGCGGGTCCTCGTATGATCCGGGTGAGCGACACTTGTCGCGGAGGACATCCGTGCCGTCCACCCTGCCGATTATCGGCCTCGTACTTATCGAGCTCCCCGTATCGGGGGGCGTTCGGTGTTGCGGAGGCTGAGGGCAGGACGGTCGCACACGTCCGACTAGGTTCGAGAGAAGTTCCGGAGGCCTCCCACAGCGGGGGGCTTTTTTGATGTCCGAGCAACCTCCCGCCCAACCAGTCTTCGCAGCGACTTGAGGAGGGTTCGACCATGGTTATCGCAGAGCCGCACCAGCAGTCCAGGACCACGACGCGACGCCGCCACGGCGATCGGACGCCACGCGCGGTCGCGGAGCTCGACGGCAAGCGGATGACGGGTGCCGAGATCACCTGCGCCGCGATCGAGCTGGAGGGGACGGACCTCGTCTTCGGCTACCCGGGCGGGGCGGTCATTCCGCTCTACGACGCGATCCCAGGCTCGCACCTGCATCACGTCCTGACGCGGTTCGAGCAGTGGGCTGCGCTGGCGGCAGACGGATATGCCCGGGCGACCGGCAAGGTCGGCGTCTGCATCGCGACATCGGGACCGGGCGCGACGAATCTCGTGACTGGGCTGGCGAACTCTCAGCTGGACTCGGTGCCGGTGGTCGCGATCACCGGGCAGGTGCCGCAACCCATGATCGGGCGCGACGCATTCCAGGAGACCGACATCACCGGCATCACGCTGCCGATCACGAAGCACAACTACTTGGTCCAGAGGGTCGATGAGATCGCCCCGACCATCAAGGAGGCTTTCCACCTGGCGCGCTCGGGTCGGCCGGGGCCGGTGCTGGTCGACATCCCGAAGAACATCTTCGTGGAGTCCGGGAAGTTCAGGGTGGGCGGGCCGATCGAGCGGCGAGGCTACCAGCCCAGTCTCGTCCCGAACATGAGGCAGGTTCGACTGGCGGCCGAGCTGATCAACAAGGCTCGGAAACCGGTCATCATGGCCGGGCACGGGATCATGTTGGCCCGGGCGGAGGAGCTCTTTGCCCAGCTGGTGGAGCGGACGGGCATCCCGGTCGTCTTCACGCTGCTTGGGCAGGGGTGCTTCCCGGAGTCGCACCCGCTGGCGTTCGGCCTGATGGGGATGCACGGGCACCGCGAGGTCAACATGGCGCTCGAGGAGTGCGACCTGTTGATCAACATCGGCGCGCGGTTCGACGACCGGGCGACCGGGAAGGTGGCCGGCTTCGCGCCGAACGCGAAGGTGATCCACGTCGACATCGACCCGGCCGAGATCGGCAAGAACATCCACACCGACGTGCCGGTGGTGGGGGACGCGAGGGAGTCTCTGGCGCTGCTGCTGCCGGCGGTCGAATCTCGGCAGCACGACGGTTGGGTCGACTGGATCCGGAGCCAGCGGAACGAGGCGCTGGTGGCGGCGCTGGAGGACCGGCCCGAGTGGCCGGAGCCATACACCATTATTCGGGCGATCTCCGAGGCCAGCAACGGCGAGGCAATCTACTGCACCGACGTCGGACAGCACCAGATGTGGGCGGCGCAGCACCTTGGCTTCGACTATCCGAACCGGTGGATGACGTCGGGCGGGCTTGGGACGATGGGCTACGGTCTGCCGTCCGCGGTCGGGGCCAAGATGGGCCGGCCGGACCTCGAGGTCTGGACGATCATCGGCGACGGCGGTTTCCAAATGTCGTGCAACGAGCTGGCGACGTGCGTCCAGGAAGGGCTCGACATCAACATCGCGATCATCAACAACGGCTACCTCGGGATGGTGCGGCAGTGGCAGGACCTCTTCCACGCCAAGAACTACTCGGAGGTGGAGATCCTTGGGCCCGACTTCGTCAAGCTGGCGGAGGCATACGGGGTGACCGGCATCCGGGTGACGCGGGACGAGGAGATCCGCCCGGCGATCGAGCGGGCGCGATCGATCCGTGGCCCCGTCTTGATCGACT
Source organism: uncultured Thermomicrobiales bacterium (assembly GCA_902806395.1). The sequence goes on from CADCWH010000283.1 coordinate 2,069, forward strand.
TCGTCGTCGAGCCGGAGGCGAACGTCTGGCCGATCGTGCCGCCGGGCGCGAGCAACACCGACATGATGCTCCACCGGTTCGAGGACCACTGATGTCGAGTCGGGGGTCGAGCGTCGAGCGTCGAGAGGTGAGGCGATGAACAGGGCGCATACGTTGGTGGTGCTGGTCGAGGATCATCCCGGTGTCCTGAACCGGGTCGTGTCGCTGCTGCGGCGGCGAAGCTTCAATATCAACACGATCACGGTCGGGGCGTCGGAGCAGCCCGGGATCTCGCGGATGACTCTGGTCGTCCAGGGAGACGACGCGGACGTCGAGCAGGCCGGCAAGCAGCTCTACAAGCTGATGGAGGTGCTGAAGGTCACCGACGTGACTGACGTTGGCGCGGTCACGCACGAGCTGGTGCTCGTGAAGGTGGCAACCAAGCCGCACATCCGGGGCGAGGTTATGCTGGTCGCGCAGATCTTCGACGGCAAAGTCCTCGACGCGAGCCCCTCCACCCTCATGATCGAGGTGACGGGCTCGCAGGAGCGGATCGACGCGTTCCTGGCGATGGTCAAGCCCTACGGTATCCGCGAGCTGGTCCGCACCGGCCCCATCGCGATGACACGGGGGGGCGGATCGGTTCAAGTCCGGAACGGGAGGGTCGACCGGGCCGAGGCGATGGCGGCGGACTGACCCACGAAG
>CADCWH010000284.1 GCA_902806395.1 uncultured Thermomicrobiales bacterium
CGCCTTCATCCTGGTCGCGAATCACCTCCACAACATCGACCCGATCGTCGTCGCGGTCTCGTGCCCTCGGCCGGTCCACTTCATGGCCAAGCGCGAACTCTTCGCGATTCCCGTGGTCGGGCGGGTGATCCGAGCGGTGGGCGCGTTCCCCGTGGATCGAGGCAAGATGGACCGCTCGGCGCTGCGACGGGCCGAGGCGATCCTGGCCCAGGGAGTTGGCCTGGGGATGTTCCCGGAAGGAACGCGGAGCCGGACCGGTGCCCTGGCGCCGGCGATGCCGGGCGCGGGGATGCTCGCGTTGCGCTCAGACGTGCCGATCGTGCCGGTGGCTGTCACGGGGTCCGACACGCTGCTGCTCAATGGGCGTGGCCGCGGATGATGGCACCGTGGGGTACGAGTCCAGATCGGCCAGCCGTTCCGGCTGGTGCCGCCCGCCGACGGGTCGCGCCTCGGTGCCGCCGAAGCGAGCGAGCAAATGCTCCGGAAGGTCGCCGAGCTGCTACCGCCGCGCTACCGCGGCGTCTATGCGGGCCCTACCCAAGCCGAGAATGCGCCCCAACACCACGGAGATGTGTCGACCGCCTGACCCGCGTCAGGCCTCGTCTTCGAGCCAGACGTCCTCGACGGAGACCGGGACACGGTCGGCGTCCTCGTCGAGGTCGGCCGGGACTTCGCGGTCTTGCATGCGCTGCCGGCGGGTCTTTCGCACCGAGTAGCTGATAGGTTCGTCCTGCTCGCCCCAGACCATCTCGTGCTCGGCAACCGTGACGAGGTCGCCGTCCTCGACGCCTAGGCGCTCGAGTTCGGCGCTGATCCCGCTGGTCTCCAGGACGTGGTTGAATCGGGCCACCGACTCGTCGTTGGCGAAGTCAGTCATCCTGGTGAAGCGCTCGATGCCGATCCCGGTGACGACGTAGGTCCCGTCGCCCCCGCTCGTGACATCCCAGGCCCGTTCGTCGACGTTGCCGATGGTGTAGCGTCTCCGCTCCTGCGGCGTCACCACCGGAGCCTTGGCGGCACGTTCAGCGGCCTCCCGCAGCGCGGCGGCCGCGGCTAGCAGCAATTCGGGAACTCCTTCGCCGGTCGCGGCGGAGATCTCGAAGACCGGAAAGCCGCGTGGGGCCAACCCTTCGCGCAGGGCGGGCAGGTTATCCCGGGCCTCGACCAGGTCGACCTTGTTCAGCGCGACCAGCATCGGGCGTTCGAGGAAGGCCGGATCGAAGAGCTCGAGTTCCGCATTGATGCTGGCGAAATCCTCGAGCGGGTCTCGTCCCTCCAGGCCTCCGGCCGCGTCCAAGACGTGAACGAGCACCTTCGTACGGTGGACGTGCCGAAGGAAGTCGTGGCCGAGGCCCGAGCCGGAGGCGGCCCCCTCGATCAGGCCGGGAATGTCTGCCATCACGAACGACTGGCCGTCGCGGCCGCCGACGGTCGCGACGCCCAAGTTGGGTTCCAGCGTGGTGAACGGGTAATCCGCGATCTTTGGCCGGGCGGCGGTGGCCGCGGCGAGCAGGGTCGATTTACCTGCGTTGGGCAGACCGACCAGGCCGACGTCGGCAATCATCCGCAGTTCGAGCCAGATCCAGGTCTCCTCGCCCGGCTCGCCCAGTTCCGCAACGCGCGGTGCCTGGTGGGTTGACGACTTGAAGTGGGTATTGCCCAGCCCTCCCCGACCACCCTTGGCGACCACGACCTCCTCACCTGGTTCGACCAGGTCGGCGAGGATCTCCTCGTCGCGCTCGTCCCAGACCACGGTGCCGGGCGGCACGTCGATCACCCGAGACGCGCCGGCCTTGCCATGGCGACGTCGACCACCGCCGGGCTGCCCGTTCTCGGCCTTGAAGTGGACCTCGTAGCGGAACGCGAGCAGGTTGTTGATGTTGTCTTTGACGCGCAGGACGATGTCGCCCCCCCGTCCGCCGTCGCCACCGTCGGGACCACCCCGGGGCACGTACTTCTCACGGCGGAACGAGGAGGACCCACGTCCGCCGTCACCGGCTTTGATGGAGATCTTGGCACGATCGACGAGGGCCATGGGGCGAACTATCCATCTCACTCTGGGACAAAGGGAAACGCGGTCCAAGTACGGCGCACCCGGTTGGACCGGGGACGCTAAGCATACCTGGTCCGGGGGCTGATCCGTCCGACGGTGTTGTTTGCCTGCGACGGGCTCCCCCCGGTCGGTTCAGGCATGAAGACCGACGACGGCACGCCAAATACGCCACTCATGCGGCGGGCCGCCGATCAATCGTCGAGGTAGTCCTTCAGCTTGCGGGCCCTGGTCGGGTGGCGCAGCTTCCGGAGCGCCTTGGCCTCGATCTGCCGGATCCGCTCGCGGGTCACCCCGAACGCCTTGCCTACCTCCTCCAGCGTGCGACCGCGACCGTCTTCCAGGCCAAAGCGCATCTCCAGCACCTGGCGCTCACGCTCAGTCAAGGTGTCGAGGACATCGTCCATCTGCTCCTTGAGCATCTGGCGGGAGGCGGCATCGACCGGGGCGAGGACCTTGTGGTCCTCGATGAAGTCGCCGAGGTTGCTGTCCTCTTCCTCCCCGATCGGCATCTCGAGCGAGACCGGCTCCTGGGCGATCTTCAGTATTTCCCGTACGCGCTCCGGCGCGATCTCCATCTCCCTCGCGATCTCGTCGGTGGAGGGTTCACGACCGAGTTCCTGGTGTAGGCGGCGGGTGGTCCGGATGAGCCGATTGATGGTCTCCACCATGTGGACCGGGATGCGGATGGTGCGGGCCTGGTCGGCGATGGCGCGGGTGATCGCCTGGCGGATCCACCAGGTCGCATAGGTGCTGAACTTGAACCCCTTGTGGTGCTGGAATTTCTCGACCGCCCGGATCAGGCCGAGGTTGCCCTCCTGGATCAGATCCAGCATGGTCATTCCGCGGCCGATGTACTTCTTGGCGACCGACACGACCAGGCGCAGGTTCGCCTCGGTGAGGGCAACCTTGGCCTTGCTGCCGGACGCGATCACGTCGTCCCAACGGCGATTGAGCCGGACCTCGTGGGTTCGGAAGATGGCCAGGACATCGTCGTCGGAGGGCCACGTATCGACGGTCCGGATCAAATTCTGGACTTGGGCGGGTAGCAGGTCCCACTCAACGGTCCGAACCCGGAGCGATTCTTCGAGTGCCTCGGGGGATTGCCCGACCACCCCGGCGATGGCGAGCAGCGTCCCCTCCGGCAATCGGGTGATCGGCAGGACCCGCCGGAGGCAAAGGTGCTTCGGGGGAAGCGCGGTGTCCGGCTCGGCGGCCCGGTAGACGGCTTCGACGTGGGTCCACCCGGCCCGGAACGAGCGATAGATCTCCCAACCCACGTCGGACGTGGCGGCTTCGGTGCCGTCCTCGGCCCGCAGACCCCCGCGGAGTTGGGCGAGGTACTCGCCACGCTCCATCGCCATGGCGAGTTCGATCTCGCGGGGACCGGTGAGGAGGGGCACGCGGCCGATCTCGCGGAGGTACATGCGGACCGGATCGTCGAGGCTGATCCCGCCGATGTCGTAGTTGACCGATTGGAGGTCTAGGAGTTCCGGCTCAGACTCGTCGACCCCGTCCTCGACGGTGGTCATCAAGCCGGTCGAGTCTTCGTCATCATCGGGGGAGCCGGAAAAGACACTGCTCAGTTCGGCCAGGCGCTGATTGAGCAGGTCGATCGCGGCGGTGTCGCCGTCTGCCCCCTGCCGTGCTTCGACTAAGGCGTCGAGGGCGATGCCGCCATCGGCACCGGGTAACCCACCGTCCATGCCGGAACCTTCGGACATCTCGTCTCGCTCCTCGTCCAACCACGCCGCGGCGGGTCCGATCGGTGCGTTCGGGAGGGCGCGACCATTCTCCGTCCCACCGGAGGTCGACGCGGCGCCGGAAGCGTCGGCTGTCGTCGGTGCCGCATCTGGCCGGGCCGGAGTCCGCCGCGCGTTGGTCCGACCGGTGTTCCCGCGCTGCGCCAAAGGTCCAGCTCCCGGTGAGTTCGCGAGAGGGGAGAAGCGAAGGGACCCGACCCCGGCGACCGGGATGATGAATCACGGCTCCCGAACGGGTGCCGAAATCCATGCCGTAGGTCCAACCAGTTCCTTGGAACGCTACTACGTACGGATGGTGGGTGCAAGCATGGCCCGCATCTCCCGGGTCGGAACGACGATCCCTCAGTCGGCGACGTCCAGCCCGACCAGGTCATCGTAGGTCTCACGGCGACGGATCAACTTGGCCGTCCCGTCGTCGACTAGGACGACCGCCGGGCGAGTGGCAAGGTTGTAATTGCTGGACATCGCCAGAGAGTAGGCCCCGGCGGCGGCAAAGGCGATCAGGTCTCCGGTCTCGATCGATGGCACCAACGCCCGCTCGACCAAGATGTCACCCGATTCGCAGAATTTGCCGACCACTGTCTGCTCGACCGGCTCACCGTCGAACGGCCGGTCGATCACGCTCACCTCGTACCGGGCACCGTACAGGGTCGGGCGGATGTTGTCGGCCATGCCACCATCAACCGAGACGTATCGCGCTACCCCGGGGATGAGCTTGGTCGGCCCGACGCGATAGAGCGCGATTCCCGCTGGCCCGACGATCGCCCGACCCGGCTCGATCACCAACTCGGGTAACTCCAGGCCGTGCCGGTCGCAGGCGGACCGGACGGCGCCGGCGATCGCGCCGACCCAGGCTTCGATGTCGAGGCCCGGATCGCCGGCGAGGTAGGGGATACCGAAACCTCCACCGGGGGAGAGGATGTCCAACGGGTGGGCAAGACGATGGCGGTCCCGCATCTCGGCGGCGAAACTGACCAGCGCATCGACTCCCGCCGCCAAGGCCGCCATGTCGAAGAGCTGGGAACCGAGGTGCGCGTGGTAGCCCGCCAACTCGATGCCCGGCTCCTGATCGGCGAACTCCACCGCCCGGGCAGCATCTCCGGTGGCGATCGGCAAACCGAACTTGGACCGCAACACGCCCGTCTTGATCTTCTCGTGCGTGTGGACGTCGATGCCGGGGTTGATCCGGAGGAGGACCCGCTGAGACACCCCTCGTGACCGCGTGAGTCGGGCCAGGGTCGCGAGTTCGGTCAGGTTATCGACGATGATCAAACCGACGCCAGCATCGAGGGCTTCCGCCAGTTCGGCGTCGGTCTTGGCGTTGCCGTGAAAACTGACCAGGCTTGCCGGCATTCCCGCCCGCAGGCCAGCGAAGAGTTCACCGCCCGAGGAGACGTCAAGGCCCAGTCCAGCGTCTCGCAGGAGACGGACGATCGCGGTCGAGAAGAACGCCTTGGCGGCATAGACGGCCCGGCTACGCGGGTAGGCGGCGGCGAGGGCGGCGACGAAGCGAGAAGCGGTGGTCTTGAGCGTGGCGGCGTCATATACGTAGAGCGGCGTGCCAAAATCGGCGGCCATCGCGGGGAGCGGCACGCCGCCGAGGGAGACGATCCCGTTCCGGTCACGCACGAAGGTATCCGGCCACGGTCTCACGGTCGATCATCCTCTCACTGCGCTGGTCACCGGGGGGCCTTGTTGCCGGTCCGCCGATTCCCGACGACCCCCCGGGAATCGTTCCCGGCGGCGACGCTGGTATACTACAGGGGTCCCGCGATGCCGCTGGCGCTCGCCTGGCTGGTGCTCCAGGCCCGGGCGATCGGGCCGGTGTCCGCCCCAACTCCCGTCCCCCTCCACCTCCTCACAGAGACCACGCGTGGGCCACCGTGCCCCCGGTAAGGTTCGTCCCCGAGATGGCAGCCTCGATCATCCTCACCGTCTCCGACCTCGCCAAGACCTTCGGCGCCACTCCCATCTTTTCCGGGGTCGGGTTCCAAGTCGCCGAGCGGGAACACGTCGCCCTCGTCGGTGTGAATGGTGCGGGCAAGTCCACGGTCCTCCAGATCATCGCCGGGGCCGAGACCGCCGACGGCGGCACCATCACCAAGATGACCGGCTCCCGGGTCACCTACCTGCCCCAGGAGGCCCGCTTCGACAGCGACCGTGGACTCCGGGAGGAGACGCGGTCGGCGTTCGACGAGGTGATCGCGGCCGGGGAGCGGATGCGGGAGATCGAGGCCGAGATGGCGGACGCCGATGAGGCCGCCCTCGACGCCCTGATGACGGAGTACGACCGGCTCCAGTCCCGGTTCGAGACCGCGGGCGGCTACGACATCGAGCATCGCACCGACGAGGTACTGCACGGCCTAGGGTTCACGGAGGACCAATACAACGAGCCGGTCAATCGCCTGAGCGGCGGCCAGAAGACGCGAGTCGCCCTCGCCAAGGCCCTGTTGGCCGACCCTGACCTGCTGCTCCTCGACGAGCCCACGAATCACCTCGACCTGGAGATGCTGGAGTGGCTGGAGACATTCCTCCGCGGCTGGCACGGCGCCTGCCTGATCGTCTCCCATGACCGGTACTTCCTGGACCGGGTGACGACCCGTACCCTCGACCTCGCCTTCGGACGCCTCGAGGACTATCCCGCCCCCTATGCCCGCTACCTCGACCTGCGAGAGGAGCGAATGGA
>CADCWH010000285.1 GCA_902806395.1 uncultured Thermomicrobiales bacterium
GCCCGTCGGCGGCGAGACGCGCGGTCTCGTCATAGGACACCGCCAGCACATCGGCGAACCGCATCGTGATCCTGGTCGCGAGGCCGAGGATCGCGGTCTGCTCGTGGGTAAGCACCGGGACTGAGCGGGCGGCGGCCAGCACCGTCGGCACGCTGACGAACCCGCCGGTCCCGAGTACCACGTCCGGCCGGTGCCGCCGGAGGAGGCGCCACGCCTGGGCTACTCCGACGGGAATCCGAGCCAGGTCGCCCGGCGTCTTGCGGTCCAGGTAGCGGCGGAGTTTGCCGGTCTGGATCGCCGCGAAGGGGATGCCGGCATGGCGGGCGGCTTCTCCCTCGACGCCCGAGACGCTGCCCACCCACAGGGGGTCCACGGCGATGCCGCGCGCGGCCAGGGTCTCAAGCACGGCCATGGCGGGCAGGACGTGCCCTCCGGTCCCCCCGCCGGCGATCACCAGTCGCAATGGTCGGCCAGTCACCATGTTCCGCTCGCCCCCCGTTCAGGGCCGAGTATACGGGGTCACCGTGGTACCATCGCCGCACCAGTCGAGGCATCCCCAGCTCAGCACGGAGTGGACCGACCCATGCAGGACGACCAACGACAAGCGATCCACGAAGCACTCGTGGCTCGGCGCGACCAGCTCCAGGGCGAGTTGGACCGGCTCGCGTCGGATATGCGCGACCTGGGATCGGACCAGGAAGTCGAGCGCGGCAGCGTTGGAAACCACTCCGCCGACGACGGCAGCGACGTCCAAGAGCAAGAGCGAATCCTGACGATGACCAACGACCTCAACGACATGCTGAGCGAGGTCAACGGGGCGATGGGACGCCTCGATGCCGGGACCTATGGCATCTGCGTACGGTGCGGTAAGCCAGTCAACCCGGAGCGCCTGGAGGCCTTCCCGTGGGTCCAATACGATGTCGAGTGCCAGGCGATCATGGAGCGTGAGGCGGGACTCTATGTGTCGCGGTGAGGTGGCATGGGTGGCCCGGGCACCGCGGTGAGGGCACGATGACCAGTATGGCATCGGGCCGGAGCCTCGGCGTCACCCTCGCGATCGCCGCCACTGTGGTGGCGACGGACCAGATCAGCAAGCGTGTGGTGTCCCGGGAATTGGGATCCGGAGATGGGCGGGACCGCTTGGGTCTCGTGGGCGACCTGATCACCTTAGAGTACGGCCGCAACACAGGCGTGGCCTTCGGGCTGTTCGCCGGGGCGGGCACGGTCCTGACGGTCCTCATCGTGGCCTTGACGCTCGGGGTGGCGGCTCACGCCTGGCACAGCCGGGGGGGAGCGGTCGGAGAACGGGTTGGGCTGGCCCTGATCCTGGGCGGGGCGGTCGGGAACCTACTGGACCGCGCCCGACTGGGCTATGTGGTGGACTTCATCTCAGTCGGGGCGTGGCCGACCTTCAACCTGGCCGACGCCGCGATCTCGACCGGGGTCTTCGTCCTCGTCGCCACGCTGTTGGGAAGTGAACCATCCCCTGCCCGTGATCCATTGCTGCGACCCTCGCTCGCCGGTCGTGATGACCGTCATTCCCACAGCCATGACCACCGGAGCGGGGTGAGCCACCATGGGTGAGGGCACGATGCCGGCTGGTCCGGACGATACCCCCGTCGTCGGGCTTGCACCCAACGGATCTAGCGAAACCGATGAGGACCTCCTCGACGGGGACGACAGTTGGTTGGATGCACTCCACGACGAGGACGATGACGCGGACGGCGAGACCGTTTCGGGTGCTTCCCTCTCCGGAGAGATCATCATCGCGCCGGAGCCGGAGGACCGCGACGACCGCCTGGACAAGTTGGTCGCCCGGCACCTGCCGGACCGCAGCCGGACGTTCGTCCGGCAATTGATCGAGGAGGGACAGGTCCTCGTCGACGGCTTCGTCCGGCGACCGTCGTTCTCCGTGACGCCAGGCCAGCGGATCACGGTGAGCATCCCGCCGCCCGAGCCGGAGCTGGTGGCGCGGCCGGAGGCGATCCCGCTGACGATCGTCTTCGAAGACGATGATGTCCTGGTGATCGACAAGCCGGCCGGGATGGTGGTCCACCCCGCCCCCGGGCACCCGAACGGGACCTTGGTCAATGCGGTGCTCGGTCATGACCCGACGATCACGGTCGGAAACCGCCTGCGGCCGGGCATCGTCCACCGTCTCGACAAAGACACGTCTGGCCTGATCGTGGTCGCCAAGACGGACAGAGCCCGGAATGGCCTGGTGGCTCAGTGGCAGGCCCGAACCGTGGACAAGGGGTACGTGGCCCTGGTCTTCGGCACGGTGCCCGACGACGAGGCGACCGTCGATGCCCCGATCGGCCGGCACCCGACCCAGCGCCAGCGGATGGCGGTGGTCCGCACGGGGCGACCAGCGGTGACCCACTTCAAGGTGACCCAGCGCTTCGATCGCTACACGATGCTGGACCTGTCGATCGAGACCGGCCGGACGCACCAGATCCGGGTCCACATGGCCTTCATCGGTCATCCCGTCGTGGGGGACACGATCTACGGCGCGGACCGGCAGGGCATCAAGGTGGGGAAGCGCCACCTGCTCCACGCCGCCCGGCTGGCGTTCGAGCTGCCGACGGGAGAGCGCAAGACCTTCTTCTCCCCGCTGCCGCCCGCGGTGACAGCGATCCTTAATCGGTTACGAGATGAAGAGCGGTGATGGGCACCGGGACAGGCGATCGAACGTGGTCGGGGTCGCAGTCGGCTGACCTGATCGACCGGATCTACGTGTCCGCGCTAGATGCGGTCCGGCCGGAGACCTGCGTCGCCCGTGCCCTGTCCCGCCAGGGGAGTGCCCTCGAGTGCGGTGGCCGCACCTGGCCGATCCGGGAACACGTTTGGGTCGTCGGGGCCGGGAAAGCCGCGGTCGGTATGGCGCGAGCCGTCGAGGCCATCTGTGGCGATCTCGTCGCCGGCGGTCTGGTGATCACCAAGGATGGTCACGCTACCGTCCCGTTACCTGACAGGGTGCGGGTGGTCGAGGCATCCCACCCGCTCCCGGACGGGCGCGGGGTAGCGGCAACCGCCGAGATGCTGGCGATGCTCGAGCGGCTGGGACTTGACGACGTCGTCGTGGCGGTGATCTCCGGCGGTGGCTCGGCCCTGCTGGAGGCACCAGTCGATGGCGTCTCACTGACCGACCTGGTGTCGACCACGGATCTGTTGCTCCGGGCCGGGGCGCCGATCGAGGCATTGAACGCCGTCCGCCGGCCACTTAGTCGGGTCAAGGGCGGCGGACTGCGCCGGGCGGGCGGCCAGGCTACAACCCTGGCGCTGGTCCTCTCCGACGTGATCGGCAATGACCCCGACACGATCGCCAGTGGCCCGACGGTGGTCGCCGACACTCCCCCGGCCGCTGCGTTGGAGACGTTGGTCCGGTATGGCTTGCTCGACCGCGTCCCGGCGCCGGTCCGGTCTGCATTGGACCAGACGCCGGCCGGAGCCGACACGACGGAGAGCGAGCCTGAGATCGGACTCGGGCCGACCGCCTGGGTCTTGATCGGGGACAACGACGCGGCGGTGTCGGCGGCGCTGGCCACGGCGGAATCGGCCGGCCGTACCTCCGAGGTGATCTGGCGCGGTCGAACCGGTGAGGCGAGGGAACTGGCGCACGAGTGGGTGGCGGCGTGCCGGGCAGCGGGGGACGAGGTCGATGTCTTGCTGGGCGGGGGTGAGGCGACGGTCACGGTCCGAGGCGATGGCATCGGTGGCCGCAACACGGAGTTCGCCGTGGCCGCCGCGCTCGCGATGACGGACGCGGACATGACGGGCTGGACGATCGCGAGCCTCGCCACCGACGGTCAGGACGGTCCGACCGGGGTGGCCGGGGGCATCGTCGATGAGCAGACGGTAGCGCGGGCGGAAGCCGAGGGCGTGGACGTCCGGGCAGCATTGGCCAGCAACGATACCCTCCGCGTCTTGGAAGTCGCCGGAGGGGTCGTCGCGCCCGGGCCGACTGGGACCAACGTGAATGATCTGTACATCGCCGTGCGACACGCGTGACCGTGACGCTCCCAAAGAGGAACCGGACGTGCGACGCGACGGGGACCACGCGATCCGAGGATGGGGGAGGGGCGGGCGGATGACCGATGGGACGATCCCAGTGATCTTGGATGTCGACCCAGGAGTCGACGACGCGGTGGCGTTGGCGGCGGCCCTCGGCGACCCAACGCTCGCGATCGAGGCCATTTCGACCCTGGCAGGAAACGTCGGCGCCGACCTGACCACCGCGAACACGCTGGCGATCCTCGACTGGCTCGGTGCCCCGGCGATCCCCGTCCACCGTGGTGCCAGTCGCCCGCTAGTCCGTGCCCCCCATGACGCGACCTACTTTCACGCCGAAGACGGTCTCGGAGGCAGCTGACTGCCGGTGTCGACTCGCGACCTCGCGGCCGATCGTGGGCCGGCTGCGATCGTCCGTCACGCGATGGCACGGCCGGGGGAGATCACCCTGGTCTGCGTCGGGCCGCTGACCAACCTGGCGATCGCCCTCAACGTGGTGCCCTGGTTGCCGGACCTGCTCCGCTCCGTCGTGGTGATGGGCGGGGCGTTCGAGCGGGGTGGGAACGTCACCCCGTCGGCGGAGTTCAACATCTTCGCCGACCCCGAGGCGGCCGCCCAGGTCTTCGCGGCCCCGTTCGCGAACCTCACCGTGGTGGGACTGGACGTCACCACGCAGGTGGCGATCGACCGGCCGGGATGGGACCGCCTCGCGACCGCAACGGGGGCTCCCGGCCGGCTAGTTCACCTCATGTGCCGCCACTCCTTCACCGACCGGAACGACGATGCCTTCTCGCTGCACGACCCGCTCGCCGTCGCGGTGGCCTCCCGGCCCGAGTTGGTCACGACGGTCACCGGGCGGGTGGAGGTCTCGCTCGACGAAGCCACGCGCGGCAAGACCACACTCCGGGAGGGTGGAACCACCAAGGTCGCCCTCGGTGTGGACATCGAGGCGTTCGGCGCATGGTTCCACGCCGCACTCGGCATTCGCGAGCGGGTGACGAGGCCCGCGCCGGTTTGATCGGTAGGCGGGGCACGGGCCGACCGGGGCGAATAGGTGATGGTGCCCCCTTTTCAACGCCGGCAGTCCGTGGTATCTCACGAGGAAGCGGAGGACCCGCCCACCGCGCCCAGACCGATGCTTCGCGTGGGGGGAGCCCACGTCGCGGGACAGGGGAGTGCGCCATGGTCGACGATCGCCTGCTGTCGGAAGAGTCCTCGCTCCAGGACCGAGACCTCCTGCAGCGCCTCAGCCTCTACTTCGACGCGTTGGATTCGCGCCTGCGCCAGGGTCAGGGATGGTTCATCTTCAATGCCCGGGGCGGTCGCTCGGGGCGGATCATGTCCTTCATCCAGGAGCGGGTGATGACGGTCGGCGATGACGTGTCGTCGTGCATCATGCCCTGGAAGGAGTTCGCTCTCTCGGCCTACGTGCGAGAGGTCGGCCTGCCCGAGTTGGCACCGGAGGTAGAGCGCGATTCCCGCATCCGGCATGAATTCGACCTGGCGAGCATGATCACCCGGGGGACCCAGGCCCAGATGTTGTCGGCCGACTTGCTGGTCCTGTCCGGGCTGCGACCCACCCACCATCACGAGGCGATGGTGCTGGATGAGACCCTAGAGGGAAGGTACCGGCAGCGGCTGGCCACGATCGTGCTGGTGCCGGACCAACCGCAGGCTCTGGAGGCCGAATTTCGTTCGGTGGATCCTAGCCGGGCCTATTGGGACCGGCTCTTCCACCGGATGTATGAGACCAGCCTGATCGCGGTCTGACCACACGCTGCCGACGAGGAGATGCACGAGATGCGGAATGTACCCCGGGTTTGGCTATGGCGCGGCCTCGCGGTCGTCGTGGCCATTGCGACGTTGGCGACGGCGTCAGCGGGTGGCGGGACGCTCGCCCGTCAAGGCGGGACACCGACTGCCGAGGTAGACATCCCGACCGCCGACGAGTGCGTGATTGAACCGGTCGAGCCCGGCGACCTGATCGGGCTGCTCACCACGAATCCGACCGGTGCCGACCTCTTGACCCGCGAGCCGATCGAGGAGGAGGCTCTCCCGAGCGGTCCGGAGGCGAATGATGAGGAGGTCGCCGGTATCACGGCCGCGACCCGAGAATTGGTCGCCTGCGCGAACGCCCGCGACCCGTTCCGCATCATTGCGCTGCTCTCCCCGGACTTCCAGGTCGCACTCGCCGGCGCGGCCCTGGGCCTGCAGGCTCAGGTGGACGACGGTGGGACCCCGGGAGCGGACATCCAGGCCACCTTGGAAGAGCGGTTCCCAGTCCCGATCAACGTCGAGGATGTCGATGCCATGCAGGAAGTCGCGATGATCCCGATCAGGGATGCCCGGCTCCTGCCTGACGGTCGGGTCGGCGCGGTGTTGGAGCCGGTAGTTGCCGGGATCGGCCAGCCGATCGGCTTCTTCGTGACCTTCACCCTATCCGGGGAACGGTGGCTGATTGATGATGTCGAGGTGATCCGGCCCGCAACGACGGGAACTCCGGCGGCGACACCAGGGTCCTGATCGCCCGACTCGCGGGGCTCGTCGACCCGTTTCCGGCGACCATCGCAGGTGAGTCCGTCCCGAGTCAAGTGCGCGAGCAGATCACGCTCGACGGTGGTCCGCGGAACAGGTCATGGGGTTCAGGACGAGCGGGAGAGGACGAAGTCGGCCAATTCGCCGAGCATGTCGACGACGTCGAGCCGGTCGAGCAAGGCGATCTCGGTCTTGGCGAGGACGATCTGGTGTTCCGCCTCGGTCGTCGCCGCTTCTAGGACCCCCGAGGACCGGATCTTGGCAACCAGGCGATCGATCGCGGCGCGGTCCGACTCCTGTCCCCCGATCACGTCGGTCAGGGCCTGGCGCACCGGGTCTCCGGGCGACAGCGCTTCGGCAAATAGCATGGTGGGCAGGGTCACGACCCCTTCTCGCAGGTCATTACCTGAAGGTTTGCCGAGGATGTCCGCGTTGGCCCGGAAATCCAATACGTCGTCCATGATCTGGTAGGCCAGACCCAGATGCATGCCGAACGTCCGGAGGCGGGTCAGTCCGACTTCGTCCGCGTCGCCGAGATAGGCGCCCATTTCGGCGGCGCCTGCGAAGAGCGACGCGGTCTTTCCATAGATGCGCCGTTCATAGTCCTCGCGTGATTGTTCCAGGCGGTGGGCGTCGAACATTTCCCGCAGTTGCCCATCGCAGATGTCGCCGAGCGTCGAGGCGAAGATGGAGACGATCCGGGGGATGCCGGTTTCGGCCGCCAGGATCGCCGACTGGGCGAAGAGATAGTCACCGACCAGGATCACCGCACCGGAACTGAGGGACGAATTGAGCGTTGGCTGGCCGCGCCGCAGGGCGGCGTGGTCGATGCTGTCGTCGTGGATCAACGAGGCGATGTGGAGGAGTTCCACGCCAGCGGCAGCCGAGATGACTCGGTCGGAGGAGGGGCAGAAGGCGCGGTTGGCGAGGATCAGGAGAAGGGGCCGCAGGCGCTTTCCCCGGGCGGCGACGATGTCCCCCAGGAGGGACGCCACAAGCGGGTAGGGGACTGATCCGGCCCGGATGACCCGTTCGTCAACGCGGCCGAGATCGTCGGCGACGCGTGCGAAGACATCCTGGATATCTCGGACGGAAGTCGTCACGCGGTCAGTTCCCAACGGCTAGCGACCGCTCCGGCGACCGATTGTGAAAATCGGTACGGACTCCCGGATTATCCCCGTCGCCGTGCGACCCTGTCAATCGGGCGATGGTGTCGCCGACACCGTATGCTACACTCGAATCACGTTTGTCCGGCCCCCGCCCGGTCTCGATTCCTCGCTCCGCCGGTCCGCGCTTCCCCCCTCCGGCGCCTGAGGCGGATGATTCGCCCCCCTGTACCTTTCGCGGCACGACCATGGATAGCCATAGATGTCAGCCGATCCCCAGGTGGCGAGTGAGACGGTGGTGCCCCGACGGTCCTCGGCCGATCGGCGGGCGTCGCGGCGAGAACCGGCCCGCACAGTGACACGAGTCGCGACCGATGCCCGGCAGCGACCATGGGATGCGGTCAGCTGGTGGTATAGCCTGGTGATCCTGATCCCGCTGCTCGCGCTCGCGGCTTCCGCGATCTTCGGCGGGGGCGATGATGATCGGCAGGCCCGGGTGCAGGTCTTCGACCAGTACACCGGTGATGCCCTGCCCAACGCGAGTGTCTCACTCGGCGCGGTGACCGGGACGACGGACCAATCTGGCGAGGTGGCACTCGATCGAACGGGCGACGTCATGGCCCTGTCCGCTTCGATGACCGGGTACACCGTTGCTCATGCCGAGGTACACGGGTCGGTCGACGGGGCGATCAGGGTCGCCCTCCGCCCCACGTTCGTGGAAGGCAAACTGATCGACGAAGCGAGCGGGCAGCCGATCTCCGGGGCGTTGGTGACCGTGGCCGGCACGGGACAGACGACGACGTCGGGAGTGGACGGCGGGTTCCGGCTGGACGGGGTGTCGGCCGGGGCGACCCTTTCTGTCGATGCCGGGGATTACGGGATCGTCGAGCGGACCATCGGCCAAGAGACATCGATGACGGTCCCGATCCTGAAGACGGTCGTCGTCGGTCAGGTCGTGGCGACCGGCGGCGAGCCCCTGGCGGGTGCCGTCGTCCATGCCGGGTCGGTCACCGCGGTCACCGATGCCGAGGGGCGATATCGCCTCACCGGGGCGGGAGAAGCGGCCGAAGTCATGGTCTCCGCGTCCGGCTATGGGGATGTCACCGTTCCGATCGCTGCCGATCGGGTGGTCAATGCGACGCTGGAGCAAACGACGATCCGGGCACTTTACGCCAACCAGTTCACCTTGGCCGATCCGGCGGAGGTCGATCGCCTGATCGAACAGATCGACACCACTGCGGCCAACGCCCTCGTCGTGGACGTCAAGCAGGACACGATCTTCTACGAGTCCCAGGTGCCATTCTTCCGTGACATCCCAGGGATGGTCACCCCGCTGTACGACCCCGCCGAACTGCTCGCCACACTGCGCGAGCACAACATTTACA
>CADCWH010000286.1 GCA_902806395.1 uncultured Thermomicrobiales bacterium
CCCCCGTCGGACCGCTGACCGAGGCGAGGCCGCGCCCAGGGGAGGTCGGGTTCGGTCGCGGGCCAGCGGCCGGTGCTCCGGCCAGCGGTCGGGCCCGCTGCCGGTGGTGAGGCGTCGTCGTGCCAACGGTAGCCGTCCTGGCGCCCGCTGCCGGGGGCCGCGTCGCCGGTGGTGGCGCCCGGCCGGGGATCGGCCGGGGCGGCGGGAGGTGCAGTTGGGGTGCGGCGTCCCGCGGCGGAGCGGCCCCGGCCGCCGGAGAGCAGGCTCTCCAGGTGGGAGGCGTCGCGCCAGCCCTCCCGCATCCGCAGGAGCAGCGAGTGGCTCTCCGGTTGGCCGTCGGCGGTGGCCGGGGGGGCGACGTTGATCAGGACGGTGCCGTCGGGGAGGAGGCGGGGGGCGGGCCGCAGCCAGGCCCGGTCCGTCTCCAGCACGACGTTGCCACCCCGGGCCAGGGCGAACCGGTTGCGGGTGACGATCAGCAGGGCGGCGAGGTCGACTTCGGCCCCGACCAGGAAGACCTGGCATTCCCAGATCAGCCCATCGGCCTGGAGGGTGCGCCAGGCGGGGCCGCGCGGGCGACGGACCTCGGGGACGTACCGGCGTTCGGGCAGCGACATCTGCTTCCTCCCTCGGGGTCCGGGACGGCCAGCCCCGGTTGTCAACTCGGTCTCGACAATGGGTGATCGCTACCCGGGGCAGCCCGGCCACCCCGGCACGTCGGAGCGCACCGGTCAGCACCGGACCATGACCCGAGGGCTGGCCAGCACCAGTCACCGGGCCTCGTCAGGCACGCGCGGGGTGTACGTACAGTATCACAACTGGGTGAGGGAGGTGAGGGGCGACTGTGGTTGGGCAGGGGAGGACAGAGTCAATCGCGTGCCCGATGCGTTCGTGATCGGGAAAGGTCGTGACCGGAACGCCTGGCTGATCGGCATCCCCATCTTGCTCAGCAAACGCGTGGACACGCGAGGTGAATCGGCCAGCCCAGCTGGATCAGGCTGTCTCGATGGGCGTAGGAGTTGGGGAAAACCGATGGTCGTGCGCGTCCGCCATCGGGATCACGGCAGACCGAGTGTCCAGCCAGCCCCGGCGCACCACGTCGGCGGGCGACCTGCCGTCCTAGGACGCGTCGATCGAAGCCGGTACGTCCTTCACGTCCAGGCCACAGAAGCCCACGAGCAGGTGAAACAGGTCGCCGACCAGGGTATGCCGGAGACCCGCCGGCCGGTCATGGAGGCGATACCAGTCCACCAGGTCGCGGACGACCTCTGGGATCGTAAGCCAATGGATCCGTCTCTCGGTGAGCACGTCACCCAAGTCGGTGAGCGTGGCCGCGTCGATGGCGTGGACGATGAAGAGGCGATCGAAATCATCGGTCCCGAACAGGGAGCGAGCTCGGTCAAAGTGCTCTTCGCGCAGCATCGAGAATTTGATGCCCTTGGTGCCCCGGGGGACACAGGACGCGTTACCCATCTTGGCGACATCGGCCCGGAGCAGTTTGCCGAACTCCTTGCCAGCCGGTTCCCAGTCGTGTTCATCCTTCGTCTCGACGATGATCCTCGGCCCGATCGTGACCCCGCGGGGCAGCATGATGCCCATGTCCCGGGGATGGAGGGCGACCAGATCGATGTCCGAGAGACCGTAGGGCACGGGAACCGGGATACCCTCGCCGACCAGGTACCCGTGGCGGGCCTCCAACCAGAACCGGGCGAGTTCGCTACAAGCGTTCGAGCGCGATGCCATGGACCACCCCCGGCGTTCGTGACTCCCATCGCAGGATGAACGATGGGAAGGCGATGCTCTACTGGCGATCACCGGCACGATCACTCGGGTTACCGACGACCCTGTGCGATGGTGAAGGCAATGGCGTCGGGCATCGTCGGTGCTTCGTCAGACACGCCCGGTACCAGCACGTCTCCACGCTACCATGAGCCCGCGACCTACGATCGGAGGATCTGATGATGAGACGATCGGGAGGAACCACGCCTCCACCGTGGTTCTGGGAAGGGAATATCCAGGCAACAGTCATTGAACGTCTGGTGGCTGTCGGGTGGACCGTGATCCGTCAAGCCAATACCGCTACCCGAGAGCCAGGTAAGGACATCGAGTTGCAACGCGAAGACGTCACGCTCTGGGTCACCGTGAAGGGGTTTCCAAACGGGACCCCGCGCACCCACCCGAACACCCAGGCGCGACATTGGTTCACGGCGGCCATATTCGATGTCATTCTCTGGCGTGAGGCGGATCAAGACACGCGCATCGCGGTCGCCCTCCCAGCAATGCCTACCTACCGGCGTCAGGCGACTCGGACGACGTGGTTCCAGCGCACGGCGGACTTCTCGTACTTGTGGGTAGACGAGATAGCCCTGGTCTCCGAGGAGTGCGGAACCGATGCGATGTCCTCGCTTCTAGAACCCACGGCATCTGGCCGGTGATCGCGCACGGATCGTTCGACGTGTCCTGTCACCCGATGGTCCCATCACGCACGATCGTGAGATCCATACGCTACCTCGCTCCCGTTCTCACCCGTCCGAAACCTCTGCTCCGGCGTAGACGTTAGGGAACCGTGCGCGGGGGCGACGTGGGGCGGTCCCATCGTCGGATGGGGTCGCGGTTGCCCCGGTCAATGAGGCGAGGATCGCCCCTGTCCGAACGCGGGACTTTCGCCCCCGGGCGGGCCGATTCTGTGGCATCCTTGGCGCTGGCCGAAATGTGACCCGAACGACAATGCGAGTGCGGGCCGGTGCGCTGGCTCGCGGTGGAGGGGAGGACGGGATGGCGTACGGCAAGTGGTGGTCGCGACGGTGGCACGGTCGTGCCCTGTCCCTGGTCGGGGTGATGGCCTTGGTCCTCGCCTTGACGTTGGGGATGGGCGGTGGTGGCCTCAGTGCCGGTGCGCTGGCCGCGCTCCAAGAGGGCACGCCCGACCCCGCCGAGTCGCCCGTGGCGACCGAGACGGTCGAGGCGGAGCCGACCGAGGCCGCGACCGAGGCCCCGGCGGCTGACATCGACTTGGCGGTATCCGACGAGGAGATCAACCGCGATGCCCCGGGGGCGGCGATCATCGCCCAGGGCCTCGTCTATGTCGAGTCCGACGAGATCGTCTGGCGGGCCCGGCAGATCGATATCCCGACCGTCGAGGACGCGGTCTCGATCGGGGCCGACAATGTCTCGTTCCTGGTCCAGCGGACCGGCGAGACCGTGGTCCGCAACGACGTCACCAACAAGCGGACCCGGATCGAGGTCGGCGAGGCCTTCTATGCCCCCGCCGGCGATGCCTACACTCGTGCCAACTATGTCGAGGCGGAATCCCAAGCCTGGCTCATCGAGCTGACCGTGCCCGACGCCGAGCCGGACACCCTGACGGGCGGGGACATCTTCTACGAGAGCGAGACCTTCGGCGATGTCCCGACCGGCACCTACGACGCCGAATTGACGCGGGGCGTCCTGTTCCCGGATGAGGAGGACTTCTTCCTGGTCCAGACCGGGTCGGCGATGGTGATGGCGACCTACGGGTCGATCGAGGTCTCCTCCGGCACCGACGCGCCGGTCACGCTGGAGGTCGGCGACGGCCAACTGGTCACCGGCGACGTCGCGATCCGCAATGGCGGCCCGGAGCCCGTCGCCTACGTGGTCGCCGCGATCGGTGCCCCGGTGGCGGACCCGGTCGCGGCCGATGACGCGCCGGGGGCCACGCCGGGCGCGACGGACGACGGCACCCCGCAGGCCGCCGACCCGGTCGACGAGGGCGACGCGACCGGTGACGCGACGGGCGGCGTGCCGGTGGTCGAGGGCGACGACGGGACGGATTCCGACGGCGACCGCTTGACCGACGCCCAAGAAGCCGAATTGGGGACCGACGCGTTCACACAGGACACCGACGCCGACGGGATCGATGACGGCACCGAATTGATCGACTTCGGCACCGACTCGCTGAACCCGGACAGCGACGCCGACGGCTTCTCCGACGGTGACGAGCAGTACAGCTTCGGCACTGACCCGTTGGACGCGAGCAGCTTCCCCGAGGAGTAGGGACGGAGCCGGTAGTCGGCAGACGGAAGGACGAGGCGGCAGGTGGCAGGGGCCAAGCATTCTCTCTCTGACTGCCCCTCCTCCTTCCGCCTTGACACCCTCCGGCCCGCCGCCTAGCCTTGGGCCCAGACAACCGAAGACGATGTCACGGGAGTCCGGGTTGCCGGGCTGAGAGGGTGGCCAGCGCCACCGACCGTCGAACCTGATCGGGATCATGCCCGCGCAGGGAGACTCCACGGCCTTTCCCGGGCACCGTCGCGTCGACGGTGCCCGGTCGTCGTTTTCGCGCGTCAGCGTGCGCCGCCGCCCGCGCGGGGCGCTCCCCGCCGCCGATGTCAGATCGGGGCGGCGACCCTCCCGTTCCACCATCACCGCTGGCGTCCCGGCGCGAGACGCCGCCGGGCAGTTGGCCATCCCGCCCGATGCCGAACGACAGGAGAGGCTCGACCATGCCCAGGTTCCCCGGACCGCAGTCGCCCGTCGCCCGCCCGGGCGACACATCCGCCCCATGGGGTCAGATGACCAGCCGCCGCATCAGCCACCGGGCCCGCGTCCTGTCACCGTTGGTGGGGGCCGCGATGCTAGCCGCGGTGACAGCGCGGCGCGGCGCCCGGGGGCAGGGCGGCGAGCCGGTGAGCGTGGCGCTGGACTGGTACCCGAACGCGAACCACGCCGGGCTGTTCCTGGCCGCCGCGCGGGGCGGCTTCGCCGCGGCCGGATTGGGCGAGGTCTCCTTGACGACGCCTGCCGACCCGACCACGGTGCTCCAGACGGTGGCGGCCGGTCGGGATACGCTGGGCATCTCCTACCAGACTGATGTGCTGATCGCCCGGGCTCAGGGCGTGCCGGTGGTGTCGGTCGCGGCGATCGCCGACCAGCCGCTGCTGGGGGTGATGAGCCTGGCCGA
>CADCWH010000287.1 GCA_902806395.1 uncultured Thermomicrobiales bacterium
GCCGGCGGCCGGGGTGCCGGCCTGCAGTGCGCGGGGGACGAAGCGGGCCTCGGTGATCTGGCCGGAGCGCATCGCCATCCCGAGGGCGGGCACGGCGACGCCGGCCGCGGCCGCCTTCTTGAGAAACGCCAGGCGGGACGCGGTGCCGGAGCTCGTGTCCTCCGGCGTGCGGGTGAGATCATCGGCGTGGGACATTCGGCATCCTCCTAGATGGTCGCGACGCTGCCCGGTGGCCGACCGCTTCGGCCAGAATGAGGTCCCGCCACATCGATCCGAGCCATGCCGGGAATCCCGGACCAGGGGAGAGCGAACGATGTGGGAGGGCATTGTGTCAGGTTTCTCGCGATGCGCAAGGGCGGCGGTCGCCGTTGTGCGAGTGGTACGAAACAGATGGGGGCAATGCGGCGATCGGCCCAACACTCGGACTCAGCGGCGGTGGTCCAAACCCGTCTCGGGGTCCCGCTCCTCTCCCGCGTAGCCCTACGGCAGCTCGAATCGACCCGCCCCCGACGCTGGCCGCCCCTCCCCGAAGGCCGGGTCGTCCGTGACGCCAAGGACCGTGCCCGCCATCCCGACCACTCCGCACCGATCTCCTCCCATCCGTGATCGGTCACAACTGGGTGGCCGGTCCTCCTATCCCCGCTCGGGTCCGCCGCCACAGTGGCCACGAGCCCGCCCCGGACAGGTACTGGACACTGCCGTCCTCGACCAGCCAGGGCAGCCCCTGCCCGGACTTACCAGAGCTCCGTCGCCCCCGGGCACCCAGTGAACGTATCTCGTGGTCCGGTCCCGCGGCGGGGTCGCCCAGCCGTAGCTGTCCCCAGGAAGTTATCAGCCCCTTGGGCGAACTCCCCGATGTGCGTACCGGGAACGGTCGAATTTCGGGCCGGGCAGCTTTTAACAGGGTGTGCGATGCTGACGCCCGGTGGCGACCCACCTGGCCCATGATCGACTCGGCGGTCCGCGTCGTGGCCCACGACGCATGGTCCTCCGGTGCTCCGGTCATCGGCATCACTCGTGTCCCGGAGTCGCGCTCCGGGACGCACGGACGAGGAGGGCTGGAACCATGACCACGATCGACTGGAGCGTATTGAGCGGGCCACGCGTCTCGCGGCGGACCCTCATGAAGCTGGCGGGCGCGACCGGTGCCGTCGGCTATGCCCAGACCCTGGCCCGGGCGGATGCCGGGGCCGCGCCGCGGGGGCGGGTGGCCCGGGCGGTCGCGCAGGGTGAACCGAAGCCGGGGGGCACACTGCGGCTCGGGTTCGGCATCGGCCAGATCCCGACGCTCGACCCGGCCCAAGTCAACCTCGGCATCATCGCCGGGGAATTGGTCTCGAACCTCTTCTCGGGTCTGGTCCAATTCGACACGGAATTGGGGATCGTTGCCGACCTCGCCGAGACCTGGGAGGTTTCCGCCGATGGGTTGAACTACACGTTCAATCTCCGGGACGGGCTGCTGTTCCACAACGGGGACCCGCTGAAGGCCGCCGATATCATCTACACCTTCAACCGGACCAAGAACCCCGACTTCGCGTCGCCTCACGCGAACAAACTCGCATTGGTCGAGGACATCCAGGCTCCGGACGAGTTGACCGTGACGATGCGGCTGTCGGCGCCGTTCACGCCGTTCCTGGCGGTCGCCTGCAGTCGCGGCCCTGGCCGGGCCCTGGCGCCGATCTCCCAGCGGGCAATCGAGGAACTCGGCGATGAGCAGTTCGGCCTCACGCCGGTCGGCTGCGGGCCGTTCCGGCTCCTGCCGGAAACCGCCGAGGTCGGCACCGGCTTCGAGATGGACGCCTTCCCGGAGTGGTACGGGGGCCGGCCGTACCTGGACAAGATCATCGTCCAGTTGATCCCGGAGCCGTCGAGCCGGATCAGCGCCCTGGAGGCCGGTGACGTCGACATGCTCGACATCGTGCCCGCCATCGGGGCCCAGCAGATCGCGGCCAACGACGAACTGACCATGATCGAGGCGGCCGGCACCAACTGGTACGGGCTTGCGATGAACGCCTCCCGGCCGCCGTGGGACACCGTCGAGGCCCGGATGGCCGTCGCCAAGGCGATCGACCGGACGGACTTCCTCCAGACCGCCTTCTTCGGCCTGCCGATCCCGAGCGTCGGGCCGATCGCCCCCGCCTTCGGCTGGGTCTACACGCCGCCGGCCGACGTCGAAGACCCACAGGCGTACGACATCGATGCGGCCCGGGCCCTCGCCGAGCAGGCTGGCCTAGACGGGGCCCAACCGATCTTGCTCGCTAGCGCGGATGACCCTCGGCCCGCACAGGTGATCCGTAACCTGCTGGACGAGATCGGGATCGACGTCCAGATCGAGCAGATGCAGACCAATGCCTACGTCGAGCGGCGGACCGCCGGCGACTACGACATGGTCTTCCTGGGCAGCGTGGTCGACGCCGATCCCGACGATGGGATCTGGAACTACTTCCATTCCGAGGGGCCGTCGAACTCGAACAAGTACAACAATCCGGCGGCGGATGAACTGGCCGACCGACAGCGGACGATCACTGACCCGGCCGAGCGGGCCCAGGTCCTCCGGGAACTCCAGACGCTCGTCGCGACCGACGCACCGTACGCGTTCCTGTACCACGACCCGGACCGGACCGCCTTCTACAACTACGTCATGGGTTACGTCCCCGTGCCGGAGCAGCGGTACTTCGAGAAGGTCTGGCTGGACCAGTAGGCAGGCCGAGCGCCGACCGGCACGGCCAGTGAGTCGATGACGGCGGTCCCGGGGATGGCAGACGGTCGTGGGCGTGCCATCCCCGGGTACCGGTGATGTCTCGACCTCTGCCCGGGCCCGTCAGTGGAGGGGAGCGGAGCCGTGACCCAATACATCCTGCGGCGGCTGATCCACTCGGTCTTCATCATCTGGGGCTGCGCGACGCTCGTGTTCATCCTGATCCGGCTGATCCCCGGTGACCCGGTGATCCAGATGCTGGGCTCAGAGTACAGCCCTGAGGCCGCAGCGGCCCTGAACCGGAAGCTGGGGCTCGATCAGCCGATGTACATCCAGTACCTGAAGTGGTTCGGCAGCGTGCTGCGGGGCGACCTCGGTGGGTCGATCTCCAGCGGCGAATCGGTCGTCGGGGCGATCAAGTCCGGTCTGCCGAAGACCTTGAGCCTGACCCTCATGTCCTTCCTGATCGCGACGGTGATCGCGGTCCCGGCCGGCATCCTGGCCGCGCTGAAGCGCAATACGCCGGTGGACTACGCCGTCAGCGTGATCGCCTTCATCGGCGTCAGCATGCCGAGCTTCTGGTTCGGGATCATCTTGATCCTCCTCTTCGCGGTGCAGCTCGGCTGGTTCCCCGCGATCGGGTATGCCTCCCTGACCGAAGAAGGATTGTGGGCCTGGTTCTCCCATCTGCTGCTGCCGAGCTTGGCGATCGGCGCTGGATACGCGGCGATCCTGATGCGGTTCATCCGGGCTGGGTTGCTGGAGGTGCTAGGCAGCGACTATATCCGGACGGCGCGGGCCAAGGGACTAGCCGAGCAGCGGGTGTTGATCCGCCACGCCCTGCGGAACTCGCTCATCCCGGTGGTGACGATCGCCGGGA
Source organism: uncultured Thermomicrobiales bacterium (assembly GCA_902806395.1). The sequence continues at coordinate 3,579 of CADCWH010000287.1, forward strand.
TCCAACTGGCCCTGCTGCTCAGCGGCGCCGTCGTGATCGAGATCGTGTTCTCGATCCGGGGGCTGGGCCGGATCCTCGTCGGGGCGATCTTCGACAAGGATTACCCGATCGTGCAGGGGGCGATCCTCCTGGTAGCGGTGATCTTAGTGCTCGCCAACTTGGTCGTCGACATCATCTACACCTTCCTCGACCCGAGGATCCACTATGGATAGGCCACTGACAGACCCCCAGACCGCGGCACCGGGCACCCTCCCGGACAGCAACCGGTTGGAGCAACTGGAAGAAGAACGCCGGGCGACCACCGGGAGCCGGTTCTGGCGCCGACTCCGGTCGGAGCGAAAAGCGCTCGTCGGCGCCCTCTTCGTAGCTGCCCTGATCGTCGTGGCCATACTGGGCCCCATGATCGCCCCGCACGATCCGGACGCCGACGATTTCATGCTGTTCGAGTCGCCGAGCATGGACCACCCGTTCGGGACCGACTCGTTCGGGCGCGACCTATTCAGCCGCATCGTCGTCGGTGCCCGGACGTCGGTGACGATCGGCTTCGCGGCGGCGGCGGTGGCGATGGTCATCGGCGTCGCCCTGGGCCTCCTCGCCGGGTACTACGGCGGGTGGATCGACACCGTCATCTCCCGGTGCATTGACCTCCTCTGGGCCTTTCCCGTGATCATCCTGACCGTCGGTCTGGTGGCCGTCTTCGGGGCCGGGGCCAGGAACGTGGTGATCGCGATCGCGATCGCCTACATCGACGACTTCGCCCGGGTGGTGCGGGCAAAGGTGCTCAGCCTGCGGGAAGAGGATTACACGCTGGCGGCCCGCGCGGTCGGCGCGTCGGACCGGCGGATCATGTTCCGGCACATCCTGCCGAACTCGGCGGCACCGATCATCGTCCAGGCAACGTTCGCGGTCGGCCTCGGCATCTTGGCCGAATCGGGCCTGTCGTTCCTCGGCCTGGGCGTCAATCCGACGACGCCGACGTGGGGCCTGTCGCTGAACGAGGGGCGGGACTTCGTTCGCCAGGCTTGGTGGATCAGCGTCTTCCCTGGCTTGGCGATCGTCTTCACCGTCCTGGCGCTCAACCTCTTCGGCGACGGACTGCGCGACGCCCTCGACGTCCGGAGCGTCGGGGAGGCCTAGACCGGGCCGGCGTGCCCGGCACCGAGTGGACGACCTCGCCAGGGCCGATCGCCGGTGGCGGGTTCGCCGCGACCGTTCGCGCAGCCGTGTCCATACGTGATCCGTCATCCGTGCGCGTCTCGGCGGGAGTCGCCCTGGCCTGAGCCGTCGTCGATGGCGACGATCTCGGCTTCACCGAGGATCCGGGCTCCTCGTTTCCTTTGGAGACGGTCTCTCGGCGGGAAATGGGTTCAATCTGCCCGGTCGCCGGGACGCAGTCGAATCCATCCTGACTCGCCTGGTCGAACCCGAGTCGCCAACGACCGACACGACCCCGGCATCGATCTCCACCGTGCCGTTTGGCAGCGGCACATCCTAATTGGGGAGATA
>CADCWH010000288.1 GCA_902806395.1 uncultured Thermomicrobiales bacterium
CTGTCCCGTGACCGCTACATCGCCGACTATGACGAGAAGCGCGTCTTCATCTCCCTCTCCGACGACGAACGCCTGCGCTACGAGCAGGGGATGGCGATCTATAAGCGGTACCTCGCCTCACGCCGGGGGGCGATCGGCCGCCCGGACGGGGCGTTCATGGAGATGATCCAGCGGGCCGGCTCGGACCCCGCCGCCCGAGCCGCCCTCCAGGCCCATCACCAGGCACGGATGATTGCGTTGAACGCCGACGGCAAGCTCGACGCTGTAGCCGACCTGCTGGCCAAGCACCCTAGTGACCGAGTGATCGTGTTCTCCGAGTACAACGCGATGGTCGATCGCCTCAGTGAACGCCTGCTGCTACCCGCGATCACGCACCGCACGCCCCCGGCGGAGCGACGCCAGATCCTGGAGCGGTTCAGGGAGGGCACCTACACCAAACTGGTGACCGGCCGCGTCCTCAACGAGGGCGTCGATGTCCCGGACGCCAACGTCGCCATCGTCGTCAGCGGCAGCTCGGCCACCCGCGAATACATTCAGCGCCTGGGCCGGGTGCTACGGCCCAAGGCCAGCCGCGCCGTCCTCTACGAACTCGTCAGCCGCAAGACCACCGAGGGCCGCTCGGCCCGGAAGCGTCGCCCGGCAGAGGCCGTCGATCCGGAGCGGACGACAACCGCACGGGCCGCCACCGCACGGGCCGCCGCAGCCCGCGCGGCCGACGCGGCTGACCACCCAGCCGCCTGACGCCTGACCGCGCGATCCCACCGACCCCGCACCCGCCAGCCAGGAGGTCTCCCCGATGACGTTCCGTCGCCAGGACATCCCGAAGACGACCCGGCGCGTCGAGGATGGCACCCGAAAGCTCTACCCACGCTACCTTCGCGACGCCTCGGTCCTGCCCAGCATCGAAATGGCGATCGATTTCCTGGAGCGGATGCGGCACCGGCGACGCGAGGAAGTCCCGTCCGAAACCATCCTGGACATGTTCGGTGACCTGAAGGTCGCCCGCTGTGTCCTCGCCTGCCTGGCCGACGAGTATCGTTACCGGCCCCCGGACCTAGGCGACGTGGTCGATGAGGAGACCGTCACCGCGCTCGCCGCTTGGGACCTCCTCAGCCCTCCAGACATCCGTGCCCACGTGTACGGTGCGGTCAATGACCGCGAGCGCGGTGGGCACGGCTTCTCGACTCCCGACTCGCGGGATCACCTCCTGGAAGCGATCGGTGCGCCACTAGGACTCTGTGGCGCCGACCTCGATCGCCTGATGACCCTCGACGCCGAGCGAAATGCCGTTCTCGACCGGACGGGGCCACGTCCGACCGCCGCCGACGTCATGGCTCGCTACAACGTGACCCTGGTCTTGTCCCTGCTCCGCCACGCCTCGTCGGTTCGGCTCGAACTGCCCGGGCTCGGTGATGACTCGGTCGCGGCGATCGCCGGGAGGTATGGGGTCTCCTGGCGGCGAGAGGGGGTCATCGTCCGCCTAGCGGGCAGCAAGTCCACGATGGGCACCTGGTCCGGGTTCGGCGGCCGGGTGGCGCGGGCGACGATTCACCTAATCCTCGCGCACCCCGGCCGACCGACTGGCGACGCCACGGTCCACTTGGGAGACCGCACCTGCACCCTGCCGCTGGACGCCAAAGCAATGGCGTTCATCAAGCCGAAGCGCAGTCACGTCACGCCAGTCGCCGCGCTGGGCACCATCGATCGGGTGGTCGAGACGATCCAGACCGACCGCCGCGACGTCGGCCTCGGAGGGTGGACGATGCGCCGCCTACCCCGGCCGGTCGTCTCGGCCGACGGAATCCTGCTTCCCGATCTGGCGTTCACCCGCGACGGCGTTACGGTCAGCCTCTCGGTCGCCCCACCGGCGGCCGCTACGTCGCGGGGATTCCTGTTCGACAGCTTCGCGACGATCCAGACGGGCAAGCCGTCGATCGTCCTTGGCGAGCCGGGTGGCTGCCCCGGTCTGTCGGCTGACGACCTCTCTGTCCCGGTCCTGGTCGAGCGGCTCGACGCACTCGACCAAGAGGTTCGTCTCCGGTCGGACCCGATGGTGGCGATCGCAGAGGAACTGGCAGACAGTGCTTGGCTTACCGATGATCGCCTGGGCGAGCTGCTCGGACCGGCGATGATCCCGGTCGGGAGCCAGATCCTGGCCGGGAGCGAGGTGATCCGGGTTCCCGGCTTCGGACTTTGCCGGCCGGACCTGTTGGATGCCATCGGGGCCAGCCTGGGCGACGGACCGGCCAACGTCGTATCTCTGCGGAGCGCGATCGTCGATGTCGTCCACGACGGCGCCGCCGCCGACGCCCTCGTCCTCTACTTGCTCAGAGACGCCACAGTCACCCTACCGGCGCTCGCGAGCGCCCCCCGCCCCGTTGCGGCCTGACCACACGTGGCCGGGTCCATCACCGTCCGTGGTCGACCGTCGAGAGTGTCACAGCGTCCGGTGCATGACATGGAGCCCGACGCGGCCCTCGCTCGGGTGTTCGAAAGCTTCGGGCACGGTGCCGATGATTTCGAATCCGAGCGCCTGCCATAGTCGGACGGCGGCCGTGTTCGTCTCCACCACCGCGTTGAACTGCATCGCCGCATAGCCGGCATCCCGGGCCCAGGCGATCGCGTACTCGCCGAGGACCCGACCGACGCCGCGCCCTCGGGCCTCACCGGCGACCATGAAACTGGCGGTGCCGACGTGGGATCCGCGACCCGGACGGTTCGGGCCCATCTTCGCCGTTCCCAGCACACGGTCCCCATCGACGGCCACGACAGTGTGCCCGGGCGGCGCCTCGACCCAGACGTCGCGCGCCTCGTCTGAGGTCCAGCCGGAGTCAAAGGCGTAGGTCTCCCCGGCCTCGACCACCTCCTGGACGATCGGCCAAACCGCCGGCCAGTAGTCATCGACGTAATCCCGGACCTGTACCGCCGCCTGGTCACGCGACGCTCGTTCCTCGGTCAATCCCACGTCTGTTTCTCTCCGATCTCGCGCCGGCCCCACGGACATCACTGTGTTCTCACCTTGGAACCCAGTCGCTGCCGGACCCAGGGCCGCGTCCGGTGGACGCGGCCCACGTGACGCGCGAATTGGCCGTTCACCCCACAGCATGGTCAGCGAGGACTTCTGCGATCTGATAGCGCGAGATCGCCGCGAGGACGGGGTTGGTCCCGACGTAGTACGGGAGGGCGACCAGCCCGATCGAAAGTGCCCAGCCGCGCCCCCTGGCCCACGTCGCGTCATCGACATGCATGTGGTCCCGGAACGCTTCTCGGGTCCCGGCCGAAAGCAGGTTCCAGGCGACGATGAGGTCGACCGCAGGGTCACCGATGGTCAGGCCACCGAAGTCGATCACGGCGCGCAACCGGCCGCCTTCAGCCAGCAGGTTGCCCGGCGAGATGTCACCGTGGAGCCAGACGGGAAGACCATTCCAGGTCGGGACGGACAGGGCCGCGTCCCAGGCGGCAGTGGCCAGGTCGATGTCCACCATGGACCCGCACCAGCCAATCGCTTCACGCGTCGCCCGGTCGCGGAAAGGGAGAGGTTCGCCACGGTAGGACGCCAGCAACCCCGAACGGTCCTGCTCCCCGGTGTCGATGGCGTGCAGTGTCGTGATGAAGCGTGCGAGGTCCGTCGCCAGCTGTTCGCTATCGGTGACGCCGCCGTTCGGGACACCGCCGGGGACGGTCTCGCCGGGCAGCCACCGGTAGATGGACCAGTCCCACGGGTAGCCCTCGCCGGGTCTGCCCAGGGCCACCGGGACGGGTATCGCCAGCGGCAGGAGCGGCGCGAGCCACGGTAGCCACCGCTGTTCTTTCCCGACCTGCGCGACCGCGCCCGGAATGCGGGGGAGACGCGCGGCTAGGTCGTCGCCGAGTCTGAA
>CADCWH010000289.1 GCA_902806395.1 uncultured Thermomicrobiales bacterium
CCCAGGTCAACCGGGTCTACGGCGGCATGTTCCTGACCGTGGACGACGTGGTCACCGGCCTAGGTTCCGCGGTGGAGTAACGATCGCCGGAGCCAGGTGAAGACCTAGCCAGTGAACGATCCCGGTCCCTGCCGTCAACCTCCATTCTCTTCGACCCGGTCCCGGCCGCCACCGGTGCAGACTAGGAGCAGGCCGGCGGCGAGTAGGGTCGCGACGGTCCAGGCGGCGACGCGGTCGTCGCCCGGCAGGACGGGCCAACCCCAGCGACGCTGGGTGTCCGTCATGTCGTCGAAGTGGATACCGCCGATGGCGATGAACGTCGACATCGCGTAGGCGACCGGTGGCAGCCAGGAGATCGAGGGACCGAACAGGCGAGCGGTGAGGAGTGAGAGACCGGCGTACCCGGCCAGGTTGCGGACCATCACCCATTCGGTCCAGGCATCCGGCTCGGTCCCGTTAGCCCAGGTGAGCGCCGCGGCGGAGACGGCGAGGAGAGCCAGCATATGGCCGAGGCGGAGGGCGGGCAGGTGAAAACTGGTGATTCGTTCCGTCTCGCCGAATGGAGAGCGGGCACTGATTCCGATTGCGGTCGCCGCCCCGACCGGGGCCAGGAGGAGCAGGATCTTGGTGATCCCCGGATCGGTCGACTGATCGAGCAGGTACCAGCCAATGGACGCGGAGGCTATCACTATGGCGACCGCCGTGCCCAGCAGCCGGGAGCGCAGGTAATACACGACGAGGCGGACCAGGGGGTGTCTGGTGAGCGGGCTCCGGGCGGGACCCCTTTCGCCCGGCAACGGTGGGGCGAGATGGTTCATGGTAAGTCCTCCATGGTGAGTTCACTGGCCCGTAGGGTGACGAAGTCGTGGGCGAACCAAAACACGGCGCAGAAGATTTGAACAGAGAAGAGTCTGGTCCCACGCCCGAATTCAATCCATGCCGGGCCCAGACTGTTCCGCGCCAGGTCGCCCGTGGTGTCGTCGTGGTCCGTGAGCGTCACGGCCATCGCGGGAGACCTCGGGGCTCGCACGTGCCGGTGATGAGACGGTCCTAGGGCAGGTCGTCCAGGGTTAGGGTTCCTCCGAGCAGATCGGCGATGTGGATGTCGAACCACCGGGATCGCGCGGCTTCGTCTAGGGCGGCAAAGCGGGTTACGTGGTCATTGATCGTGGCTTCTGGTCCGGCCGGATCGATGAGGGTGAAACCGGATAGGTGAATCGACTCTCCGGCCTGGAGGAGCAGCCAACGGGCGATGACTGTCTGGACCATTCCCCCCTCCTCGCTTACCGTCGTCTCCTCCCGCGTGCGCATCGAGCCAGATTCGAGCCAGTGAGCGATGTAGAACATCGTCCAGCCGATGTCGGTGTCGAGCGAGATCGTGATGGACCCCTCCGCTGGCAATGTGGATGGCGAGCCAATCCGACTCGACGGATCATGCTGAATCACCGTCGTCGGCACGCCAGGACGACCGGCAACGGGGGCCAGGACCCTGTTCGTCCGCGTCGCGAGCTCGTCCAGCCGCGCTGCATAAGCCGGGTGGACGCAGACCGAGATCAGATCCCCGGCGCAGGCCGGCTCCCAGGCGGCAGCGGGTTGCGTCTCGGTGTGGCGCTGGAAGGCCGGGCCAAACGGTTCGCTCCCCGTGCGTTGGACCACCCCCGTCGCCCCGCCGAGGGAGACGACCAGGCTGATCGCCAGCGCGATCGCCGGGCCAAGCGTGGGTCGGGGCCGCATCGCGGCCAGCGAGAGCATCACGCCCGCACCGCCCAGGAACCAGAGCGCCTGCCACATTCCCACGGCTGGCCAGATCCCGTAGGAGACATCGCGGGACGTCTCAGCGATAGGGGACAGGTAACGCCATTCGCCTAATCTGTCGTCGAGCCGGGAGACGATAGTCAGGGGCGAGGCTTCGTGACCGGCGACCGTGCCGACGTAGAGTTGGCCCAGGAAAAGGAGGATCGCGATCGTCGGAGCGACGTACCGGCTGGGAAACCAGGTCCCGGCCGCGAAGCCGAGCGCTGAGTGGGCCACCATCGCCGTCAGGCCCACCATCACCGGCCACCAGTCCGGCCCGCCCCAGGTCGCTCGCGTGGCGGTGACGACCATGACCGGAATCACCAGCAGCACGTAGGCGACCGTTGCCGCGATCGCTGTCCCCGCCCACGTGGTGATCTGACGTGCGGCGGCCGGCAACGGCGTAGTGGCGAGAAGTTCGCCGGCGCCGCGACGCGATTCCCGAGTGGCCATCCATGCCGCCGCGGCGGCGAAGAGCGGGCCATAGAAGGTGATGGCGTCCCGGAGGGCAACCACCTCCTCGGGCCAGATCACGATCGGCGATGCGAACAGGTCCCGCAGCGCGAAGCCGAGCGCGATCAGTCCAACGGGAATCATCCAGAGGCTGTCGCCCCGCCGGAACTCCAGCCCGACGAGGCGACCGGGCACACGGCCGGAGCCCCTCTTGTGCTCCCGAGGGATATCGTCGAAGAGGATCGTCGGACTAACCACGATTGCTCCCTTGGTCATCCATGAGTCGGAGGGACGACGGTGAGGCAGCACAAGGATTCATGGCAGGTCGGCTAGGCTGACACGGCCGGCGATGAGATCGGAGAGGTGCTCGTCAAACCAGGCTTGCTGGTCGGCGGGGGCCATGGCGGAGAAGCGGTCCACGTATGGGGTGAGGGGGTCATCTTGGCTCCCGGGACCGTCGAGGTCATAGGCGTTCCCGATCCTCCATGGGTCGACCGGCTCTCCAGCCTGGACGAGCAACCATCGCGCTATGACGTCTTGGGCCATCGAGCCGTCATCGCTCGTGACGAGATAGTCTTCATTGCGGTAGCACTCCCGCATCGCGCACTGGGTGGCTTGGGAGATCGCGATATCGAGGGACATGGGTTCCGTCCAGAGATAGACCCGCACCGTCTCGTCTCCATCTCGGGGTGCATCGGAATCGGACAGGTAGGCCTGGTCGATCTGACTGATGGACATGGGCACTCCCGGGCGGTCAGCGATCGGGGCCAGCACGCGATTCACCCGGGTCGCGAACGCGTCGAGCCATGGTTCGTAGGCCGGGTGGAGGCAGACGACGACGGGGCTGCCTTGGCACGCGGGGACGTACGCCTTGGGCTCGATATCCTTGGTGTGGGCTTGGTAGGCGCCGTAGAAATACTCGCGTCCGGGTGATCGCTTGACGGCCTCGGACGCGCCGCCGAGGGAGACGGCCAGGCTGGCGACCAAGACCACGACGGCGCCGGGTGTCGGGCGCGACCGCAGGGCGACCAAGGAGAGCATCACGCCGGTCCCGCCCAGGAGCCACATCGTCTGCCACATCCCGACGGCGGGCCAGATCCCGTACGAGAGGTCCTCAGAGGTCTCGGCCAGGGGAGACAGGTACCGCCAGTTGCCGATCGCGTTGTCGAGGCGAGACACGTAGGTCAGGATGCTGGAGTCGTTGCCGGCGAAGGTGCCGACGTAGACCTCGCCGAGGAAGAGCAGCACCGCGATCATCGGCGCGGTGAACCGGCTCGGGAGCCACGCACCGAACGCGAAACCGACGGCGGTATGGGCGACCAACGCCGAGAAGCCGACGACCACTGGCCACCATACGGGGTTGCCCCAGGTCGCCCGCACGGCGGTCAAGCCGAGCACGGGGACCGCGATGACCAGGCCGGCGAGGCCGGCCGCGAGGACCGTCCCGCACCACGTGGAGACCCAGCGGCGCGGAGCGGGGAGCGGCGTCGTCGCCAGCAGTTCGATCGCGCCGCGCCGATGTTCGCGAGCCGCCACCCAGGCCGCCGCCCCACCGAAGAGCGGACCGCCCACGGCCAGCAGTTCCCGGATCATGACTCCGGTCTCGACCCAGAGTGCGACCGGGGTAGAGAAGTCCTCCCGGAGGATGAACCAGAGCGGGATGAGCGCGACGGGGACCAACCACATCGCCGGGCCACGCCGGAACTCTAGGCCGACGAGGCGGCGCGGCGACCACCCCGGCTTCGACCATTGTCGGGTACCGCCGAGCGGAACCGCCGTGCTTGCCATCGTGCGTCTCACCTTTCGTCTTGAGAGGGACCTGGGCACTGGGACTGGGTCCGACGAGGGGCCGGGTGCCGCGCTACCGGTCCGAGCGGTGCGTCTCGTAGGGGGCACGCGCTATGCGGCCTCGGGTCGCTGGTCAGAAATGGTCGGGGGAGTGGACCGGGTGTCCGTGGAGGCGAGGTCGGGGTGGTGTGATCGTTCGTCCATGGGACCCTCGGGCGATCCCGGCGGGAGGTGGGGACGGCGGCCGTTCGCTGCGTCACGAGCCGGGGTGCCGGGATCAGCGGGATACGGGATGACGCGGTCCCACAGACTCAGGCCGGGATGACCCCCCAGGGGAGCGACGACGGCGATCATGGCGCCGAGGGCCGCCGCGAAGGCGACATCGGCCGGGAGGTCGCGGAGCAACCCGAGGACCGCGTCGAGGCCGGCCAGGGCGGGGAGCGCGGCCGGGAAACCGATCGAGAGCGACATCACTGTCGGGCCTGCCGCAGGATGCGGGAGTAGCCACGTTCCAGGGCGGAATCGCCGGCGGCGGTACCGTCGTCGGCGGCCGTCAGGGCGGTCGGAGAACCCTGGAAGACGATCGCGCCCCGATTCATCACGGCGACCTCGGAGCAGGCGGCGCCGACGTCCTCGACCAAGTGCGTGCTGACGACCACGGTGCCGCGCTCCCCGAACTCCCGCAGCAGGTGGCGGAAGCCGACCCGCTGCTCGGGGTCGAGACCGGTCGTCGGCTCGTCGAGCAGCAGGAGGTCTGGCTCATTGACAATCGCCTGCGCGATGCCGACCCGGCGCAGCATGCCGCCGGAGAGGGTCTTCAGCTTGGAGCGTGCCCGGTCGTCGAGTTCCACCCGGTTGATCGCGGTAGCCACGGCCTTGTCGATCTTGGCAGCCGGGACCTCTTTCAAGAGGGCGAAGTACTCGACGAACTCGGCCACCGTGAAGTTGGGGTAGTACCCGAGGTTCTGGGGCAAGTAGCCGAGGCGCCGCCGCATCGCCCGGCGCTCTCCCCCGTCGAGCGGGTCGAAGCCGAGCAGGCGCAGGTCACCGGAGGTGGGGTTCAGGACGGTCGCCAGTGTCCGGAGCAAGGTCGTCTTGCCGGCGCCGTTCGGGCCGAGGAGGCCGAAGACGCCGGTCCCGATCGTCAGGTCGATGTTCTGAAGTACGGTCGTCCGGCCTAGACGCTGGCCGATCCCGCGGGCGATGACCCGCGGCGGCCCGGTTGGTCGGCGCGCCTCGGCGCGCCCGGCCGGTCCGGGATCCATGTCCTGTTCGGTGTCGTGTCGTGTCGGCGCCTCGATCGTCATTGCCACCGTCGTACCTCCGCACGAGGCCCGCTCGTCGTGTAGAGCGTGACCATGATGAACGTCACTGTCGCGACGATGTAGACCGGCATGACCGAGTTAGCCAGGACGGCGTCGAACTCTTGGGTCCGCGTGTCGCCGAGGGCGATCACGAACCCGAACCACGCGGCGATCGCCACCGCCACGCCCAGGTTGGCGGACTGGCTGGCGACCGAAACGGCCAGCGCCAGGGAGGACACCGCCGCCATCGGCACCAGCCACGACCACGCGACGACCGAGGTCGCCGGGACGAGGAACGATGCCAGCAGGGTCAGGACGGCGTTCAGCGTGAAGACGGCCGTGCCCCGGGCCAGCAGGATCACCCGGTCGGAGACGACCATGGTTTGGCTCAACTCAAAGGCCGGATCGATGCCGGGACCGTAGGCGTGGGCGATCGCGATCGCTGCGACGGCCGGGGCCACGAGGGCGAACCAAGGCGTGCCGCGCTCCGACGCTTCCGTCGCCAGGACGCCGAGCCCCAGGATGGCCACGCTGGCCAGGACCCAGGAGAGTGCCAGGGACGGGGTCGTCAGCAGGGCCCGAGCGGCGCCGCGCGAGCCGAGCAGGCAACCCAGTAGCCGCTCGACCGGCCCGACCGGACGGGACCAGACGGTGGCGACGACTCCGAGCCAGACCCGGTTCATGTCCACCGCTGGGGTGCCGTCGCCGGCATCTTCGGGAGGCGCGGCGGGTTGCCGGGTGCGGTCGTCGGTGGGATCTCTCATTGGCCGTTCTCCTGGGCCGGGCGCAGGGCGGAGCGCAGCAGGCGACGGGTGCGGTGGATCCGACTCTTGACGGTGCCTTCGGGGATGCCGAGGCGCGCGGCCACCTCCGCGATCGGGCGATCGTCAACGAAGATCATCTGGGCGGTCTCCCTGTCGGCCGACCCGGCGGGTCCGAGGGTGGCGATGGCGTGCTGCACGTCGATTTCTCCCGCGGTGGTGGTGGCGATGTCGCGCCCGTCGGCGATCGATTCGTCCAAGAGCGTCGTTTCGGGGCGGCGTCCCCGCTCGCGGTACCACATCGTCGCCTGGCGCCGAGCGATGCCCCAAATCCAGCCACCCGCATCCGGACCGCCCCGATACGTTGCGGCGCCACGCCAGACCGCGATGAAGGTTTCCTGCATCACGTCTTCGACGGCCTCCGCCGGGAGGTCCCGGGCGAGACGGATCGCCAGCCACGGGGCATGACGCTCGAATAGGGCCCGGAGGGCCGCGTCGTCGCCGGCATGGGCGTCGGTGAGGAGTCGGGCATCATCCATGGCTACTCTCTCTGTTGCCGTGGAGCAAGAAAAGGTTCACGGTGTCCCGATAGTCGGCAGACCGCAAGCGGCAGATGACCGTGTCGGGGCGTCCGGTGATGAGGATTCGCGGGCCCGGGGGAGGCCCGCCCGGAGTCCGGTGGGGCGTGGCGGACGTCGGGCGCCGGGATCACGCGTGGCTCGGGGACGGGTCAGGAAACAACGTGGGCAGTACACACCGCTGGCAGCACAGGGCCAGGGGCACTGCCCGAACACGTCTTGGCAGACTGCCTGGACTCGTTCAAGACCCGCCGAGGGCGTAGACGAAGAGAGATTTTGCTGGCAGGGACGGCACCGAAAGGGCCGGGCCAGCGATGGAGATATCTGGAGCGCCCGCCGGCCCGAGCGGGACCAGGGCCGACTCACCGGCAGGGAAGCCCGCACCGCTGTCCAGGACGAACGGCTCGCTCGCCTCTGACCCAGTGTTGGCGATCACGAGCACTGTCTGGTCGGCGGACTCACGGAGAAAGGCGATGGTGCCCGGGGTCCCGGTGTCGACGGACACGAAGGTTCCTGTGGCCAACGCGGGGGTGGAGACCCGGAGTTGCGTCATGGCCCGGTAGTGGTTGAGGAGCGAATTCGGGTCACCGTCCTGAGCGGCGACGTGGACGCTGGCCGCGTCATCCTGGAGGGGCTCCCAGGGGGTACCGGTCGTGAATCCCGCCCCGGCGGTGCCGTCCCACTGCATCGGGGTCCGCAGGCGCTCGTCCGGCTTGACGCCCGCCATGCCGATCTCCTCGCCGTAATAGATGAACGGCGTGCCTGGCAGGGTCAGGAGGAGAGAGGCGGCGAGCTTGGCGGCGTCTCGGTCGCCGCCCAGGGTCGTCATCGAGCGCTGCTGGTCGTGGTTGGAGAGGAAGATCGCCCAGCGCTGGTCGGGAAGGTCGGCCATGGCACCTCGCAGGGTGGCGAAGAGGGAGGTCGAGGTACCGTAGTTGGCGGTGGTGAGAGCTTGGGAGCCGATCTCAAAGTGGAAGAAGCGGTGCAGGCCGTCCGGGTAGTAGGAGGTGAGCAGGTAGGTGCTGCCGCCGAAGATCTCGCCGACGGTCTCGGCGTCCGGCGCCTCGGCGTCCAGCCAGGTCCGGTAGTCCCGGAGCCAGTCGATCGTCTCGGGGGTGTTCTCCTGGGCGCGGCCGTCCTCGATCAGGTGTTTGATGGCGTCGAGCCGGAACCCGTCGGCCCCCATCTCGCCGAGCCAAAACTGACTGATTCGGCGCGCTTCCTCCGTCACCGCGGGGTTGCGATAGTCGAGGTCCGGCATACCCTCCCAGAAGACGCCGTAGTAGAACTCGCTACTCGCCGGGGAGGGGTGCCAAGCCTGCGCGCCCCAGGGACCGGCATAGCCGGGGTCCTCGGGCTCGAAGATGTACCAGTCGCGATAGGGCGATTGGGGATCCGACACGGCGTCGAGGAACCAGGGGTGCTGACTTGACGTGTGGTTGAGGACGAGGTCCAAGATGACCCGGATGCCGCGGGCGTGGGCGGCCTCGACGAAGGCTAGGTAGTCGTCCCGGGTCCCGTAGTCGCTCTCGATGGCGTAGTAGTCGGTGACGTCATAGCCGTGGTAGCTCGCGGACTCCATGATCGGCATGAGCCAGATGCAGGTGGCGCCGAGGTCGGAGGTGGTGGCCGGGTCCCCATCGTTGACGTGGTCTAGGCGGTCGATCAGGCCGCGAAAGTCCCCGACGCCATCACCGTCCGAGTCCGCGAACGAGCGGACGAAGATCTCGTAGCAGACGGCGCTATCCATCCAGGAATCGTCGCCGTGGGAGGCGGTGAAGGGCGGCGGTGGCAGGTCGGCCGGGGTCTGGGCGAGGGCCTGTACCGGGAACGCTGCCGTCGCGGCGGCGAGGATCAAGAACAGCGACCGGGCGAGGCGTGGATGATGACGGCGCATGTCGGAGACCCCCCGGCGGCCCACCGGTCCGCCCCGGACGCGGCCAACCACCCTGGGAGCCGCCATGGGGCAATGATCGCACGGAGGGACGAACGAGCGGCGCCAGGCGGCAGGAGGCAGGAGGCAGGTCCTATCGTCTACCGTGCATCGACTCGACTGCCGCGATGCCGCTGAGGTGAGCACCGTGGCAAGTGGAGAAGAACACGGGGTGGGTCGCCTCACCGGCGAAGTAGAGACGGTCGGCGAGCGGGACGGCGAGGTCCGAGCGGCGGTGGGCCTGCCCCGGGCGGGCTGCGGCATAGGCGCCGAGGACGGTGGGTTCGTGGCCCCAGCGGGTGGCGGCGACGGCGCCCATCTTCTCCCGCAGATCGCTGCCAAAGGCGGACACGAGTGCTTCGCGGCAGGTCTCGACCATCTCATCCTCGCCGGCGGCTTCCAGGTCGCGGCAAATTGGACCGGCCAGGTAGCAGTCGGCCAGGTCGCGGCCGAACGGGTGAAGACGGACGATCATCGTTGACCCGGCGACCCGGACGGTGATCGCGGTCGGTTCGGACACGCCGAGGGCGTCTCCGGGGACGGCGAAGGCCACCTTGTTGGCCCGGCCGAGGGGGACGGCGGCGATCGCCTCTCGCTTCCAATCGGGCAGGGGCGGATCGTATGTGATGGTGTCGGCGGCCAGGACGCCGGTCGAGACGGTGATGATCGCGGCGCGGGCGGCGATGGTGCCCCGAGAGGTGGTGATGCGGACGCCTGTCCCGCCCCAGGCGACCCGGGTCACCGGCGTGCGGAGAGTGACGGCTAGACCCCGGGCATGGTGGGCGACGAGGGCACCGTATCCGTCCTCGACTGGCCAGTCCTCGCCGGTGTCCTGATAGCGGG
>CADCWH010000290.1 GCA_902806395.1 uncultured Thermomicrobiales bacterium
AACCTCGGCGAGCTCTGCGACGCCATCGCCCTCCTGGTCGACAACCCCGAGGCCACCATCGAGGACCTGATGGAGCACGTCCAGGGGCCGGACTTCCCGACCGGCGGCACCATCCTCGGACGGGAGGGCATCCGCTCCGCCTACGCCACCGGCCGGGGCCGGGTCGTGATCCGGGCCAAGGCCTTCGTCGAGGAGTCGGGACGGGGTGGCCGCTACCAGATCGTCGTCACCGAGCTGCCCTACCAGGTCAACAAGTCAGTCCTGCTGGAGCGGATTGCCGAACTTGTCAAGGATGGCAAGCTCGACGGCATCAGTGACCTGCGCGATGAGTCCGACCGGACTGGGATGCGGGCGATCATCGAACTGAAGCGCGACGCCCAGCCGATGAAGGTCCTCAACAACCTCTTCAAGCACACCTCCCTGCAGCACTCCTTCGGCGTCAACATGGTCGCCCTGGTCGAGCGTGGCTCCCAGCCCCGGGTCCTGACCCTCAAGCGGGCCCTGCAGGAATACATAGCTCACCGACAAGAGGTCATCACCCGCCGGACCGAGTTCGAGTTGGACAAGGCCCGGCGCCGGGCCCACATCCTCGAAGGGCTCAAGATCGCCCTCGACAACATCGACGCGGTGATCGCGACGATCCGCCGTTCCCAGTCCACCGACACCGCCCGCCGAAACCTGATGACCGGCTTCAAGCTCTCCGAGGTCCAGGCCAACGCCATCCTCGACATGCGACTGGCTCGCTTGGCCGCCCTCGAGCGCAAGAAGATCGACGACGAGTACAAGGCCGTACTGACCGAAATCGCCCGCCTCGAGGCCATCTTGGCCGACACCGGCGAGGTCATGCGGATCATCCGCCTGGACCTGCTCGATCTTAAGGAGAAGTACGGCGACGAGCGCCGGACCCGTATCCAGGACGTCTCCGACGCCCTCAGCGAGGAGGACCTTATCCCCGAAGTCGATGTCCTGGTGACCCTCACCTCGCGCGGCTACGTGAAGCGGATCGCCGACGCCCACTACAAGACCCAGCACCGGGGCGGCCGGGGCATCACCGGCGTGACGATGCGCGATGAAGACAACGTTCGCCACATCCTCTCCGCGAACACCATGGACTCGTTGCTCGTGTTCACGAACCGTGGCCGGGTCTACCACACCAAGGTCCACGAGCTGCCGGACGCGAGCCGGATGGCGAAGGGCGTCCCCTTCGTCAATCTGATCAACCTGCAGCCGGACGAGACGGTCACGACCCTGCTCAAGGTGCCGGACTTCTCGGCCGCTTCGTATCTGTTCTTCACGACCGCCCTGGGCCGAGTCAAGCGGACATCGCTCGACCAGTTCGCCTCGGTCCGCTCCAGCGGCATGATCGCGATCACCCTGGAGCCAGAAGACGAGTTGGCGTGGGTCAAGATGACCTCGGGGTCGGACGACATCATGCTGCTGACCCACGACGGCAACGCGATTCGCTTCGCGGAGACCGATGTCCGTTCGATGGGCCGCCAGGCCGCCGGCGTGATCGGCATCCGGATGGCCGCCAAGAACCGGCTGGTCGCCTTCGAGGTGGTCCGCCCGGACGGTGACATCCTCGTCGTCAGTGCCAAGGGACTCGGCAAGCGGACACCGGTCGCGGCTTTCCCGCGCCAGGGCCGCGGTGGACAGGGGGTCCGGGCGATGCAGATCACCCCCCGCACCGGGCCAATCGTCGCCGCCGGCCAACCTGAGCCGGATGATCAGGTCGTCCTGCTCAGTACCAGCGGCATCGTGATCCGCATCCTCGCGTCCCAGATCTCCCGCATCGGTCGGGCGACCCAGGGCGTGATGCTGATGCGGGTTGCAGACGAAGTCCAGGTCGCCTCGATGACGATCATGCAGCCGCGGGACGTGGAAGACGAACTGGTGATGGCCGCCGGGCTCTCGGGTACGCTGGGTTCACCCGTCGTCGTGCCGGACGGCACGACCCCGCTGGCTAAGGTCAGTCCTCCCGCTCCGAACGGCAAGCACGACTAGCGATCCGCTGACCCTGGAGGATGCCGAGAGAGCGCCCCCGCCGCACAATATGCGGCGGGGGCGCTCTCTCGCGGCCGGGCCGGTGCTCCTCGTCGTTCGCCAGACCTTAGGCCCATTCCTGCACGACCGGCGCTTCCCCAGCCGCCTTCGACAACCATCGGGCCAGCAATGGCACGGACACACTGGCCACGAGCGTCACCACCAAAACGGCTCCGTAGGCGACCGGCACCACCTGGCCGGTCGTCTCGACCGCCCGCGGGCCGGACCCCGTTGCCACGAGCACCACGAGTTCTAATGCCAGCGCAGCTTGGGGGACCAGCAGCCACATCCCGCGCGGGAGGAGCACCGTCACGAGGACGACCGCGGCAGTCGCGAGCGATGTCAAGCCGACCACGGTGGCGACGCCGCTGGACACCTCCTCCGGCAACTGACCGAGCAATGCTGGGACAGCCATCGCGATCGGCAGGAAGACCAGCGCCGCGCTCTCGGGTTCTCTCCGGCAGGCGGCGGCGACCATGACGGTGGCGATCAGGAGGGACGCGACCGTCGCCAGCGTCGTGACCAGGAACGGCCCACCCGATCTCAATCCCAGTGCGGTGAAGGGCACCCCTCCCAGAATCGCCTGCAGGCCCAGCAAAGGGATCACCACGCTCGTCAGCACCGTCAGGACCAGCCAGACGTTCGCCCAGGTCGCCTGGCCGATGCCGCGGGCAATGGTCAGGCCCAAGACATTCGTGGCAATCAGGATCAACATCGTCGCCGTCACGCCGGCAAGGCCGACTACCCCAGCGAAGGTCGGAATGACCAGGGCGGACATGCCCATCAAGAAGGCCGGCGCGGCCATGGCCAGGGCGAACCCCAGCGGTCGGGCAATCACGGCCGCGAACCCGTGGCGGCCACGATCGAATCGGACGGTCGGTGGTAGACCGACTTCGGCCGGGTCCCCGTCTATCGGATCCTGCTGGCCCGGTCCGGCCTGGGCCCAAACCGGTAACGCCCGGCGGTCACGCTCGCCCCACCGGTGGGGATCGACCCGCCGGTCAAGCAGATCGCCCAGGTCAGGGAGGATCGCCGTCGTCGGCTCCCGCCGCGGTCCGCCTTCGGGTGGACCAGGATCACCGCCCTTAGGGGGACTAGGCCGGTCCGGAGGCATGGATGGGGGCGGGGATGAGGTCTCGGATGGGAACGGTGGTGCCGCGCCGGGCCCGGAACGAGCGCACCCCAGCGATGCCGCACAGTTCCAACATCGCCAAGGTCGTCTCCAGCCCGGCCCCGATCGTCTGGGCCGCGTGCGAGTCGGTCCCGGTGGTGATCAGGGTGCCCCCCGCCTCGGCGTACCACCGGACGACGGCCGGGCCGGGCATGCTGGCCCGCGGTACCTGGCGCATGCCAGAGGTATTGATTTCGAAGGCCACCCCGTGCCGGATCATCGCCGCAAAGATCGGTTCGAGGGCGTCCCGAAAGGTGAGGGGATCGTAGTCCCGATGCGTGCCGGGTGTGTACCGCTTCGGTAGGTCCAGATGGCCGATCGTATCGAACCAGCCGGTCTCGACCGCCGCCAGGATATCGGCGAAATAGGGACGGAACACGTCGCCGAGCGTGCGGCCGGTGAACGTGCGGGGGTAGATCAGCTGACCATCCACGTCGAAGTGCACCGACCCGATGACGAAGTCGAACTCGGTCTGGTCAAGAAAAGCCTCGACTTGGTCGGCGATGCGCCGGTTGAAATCGACCTCGGCCCCAGCCAGGATTGTCAGTCGGTCTCCGAAGTGAGCCCGGGCCCGTTCGATCGCCTCGCGGTAGGCCCCGTAGCGATAGAAGCCGTGTCCCGGATCGGACGGTTCGTGGTCTACGTGGTCGGTGAAAGCGATCTCGGTGACACCGGCCGCGATCGCCGCCTCGCAAGAGGTCTCGATCGGGACCCGGCAATCGACCGAGAACGTGCTGTGGACGTGATAGTCGAACACGGCCCCCCCCGCGGACCCGACCGTGTCGAGCCGATCCCGAATCATACCAGGGCCGGTTCACCCATCTGGTCGGCATGACTCCCGCCCTGGACCGCCATGTGAGGACCAGATGCCCCTTCTCCCCGGCCGCCATCTGAGGCGATCGAGTGGTATCGTCGTCTCGCACGACGGTGGGGGACGGGGAGGACCGGGCCGGTTGGACACCATCTGGGACCAGACGCGCGATGAACTGGTCGAGGCCTACGGCGACCTCGTCAGCTTCCTGATCGCCTCCATCCAGGGTCTCGTCGTGCTGCTGGTGGCCATCATGGTCGCCCGGGCTCTGCGCGGGCGCACCCGACGCGCACGTTCGCTCCGCCGCCTGGCGCCGAACATCATCGCGCTCATGGCCAACGTCGCCGCGATCCTGACCTACATCGTCGCGGCCAGCATCATCTTGGGCCTTTTTGGCGCGAATTGGACCGCACTGCTCGCCGTCCTCTCGGTCGGCACGGTGGCGATCAGCCTCGCCCTGCAGGACGTCTTGAAGAACTACATCGCCGGTGTCTATATCCTGCTGGAAAGCCCATTCGCGATCGGTGATCGGATCGCCATACGCGACTTCGAGGGCGAGGTGGAGACGATCGAGATTCGCACGACCGTACTGACCAACGACGCCGGGGAGCGCGTCTTGGTGCCAAACGCCACCATCTTCTCCGATGTCGTGACCAACCGCTCGACCACTCATCTCCGGCGGCGCACGATCGTGCTGGAAGGATTGACGCAACCGCCCGAGGAGGTCGAGCGCGTGGTCACCGAGACCCTGGGTGCCACGTCGCAGGATCCGGCGCGGTTTCCCCGTCTGCGGTGGCGGTCGTTTTCGGGCGAGGGAGCGAGCCTGGAGGTCGATTCCTGGGTGTCTAAGGACGGCGACTTGTCCGCTGGTGACTTCGGTTCCCTACGCGACGCGCTACCCGACGCCACGGTGCGCCTGGCGGGAGACTAGTCGATGGCCACGCGGACCGGCATCTTCGGCGGCACGTTCGACCCCATCCACATCGGCCACCTGATCGCCGCGACCGAACTGCGCCACGCCCTGGGTCTCGACCGGGTCATCTTCATTCCCACGGGCAGCCCACCCCACAAGGGCAATGTCACCGTCGCTCCCGCCGCCGACCGGCTCGCGATGCTGCGGCTGGCCATCGGTGGTATCACCGAGTTCGACGTCAGCACGATCGAGGTGGACCGAGCCGGACCGTCCTATACGCTAGACACGCTCCTCTCGCTGCGGATCGCCGATCCGGACGCCGACCTCCTCCTCCTGATGGGGGAAGATTCCCTTCGCGACCTCACCACCTGGCGGCAGCCCGAGGGCATCTTGGCCTTGGCCGAGATCGGCGTCGCTACCCGCCCGGGGGTCAACGTCAACCTCGCCACGCTGGCTAAGACCCTGCCCGCGACCCGTGACCGGGTCGCGATCGTCCCGATCCCCGACATTGGCATCTCGTCCCGGGACATCCGCCGGCGAGTATCCAAGGGGGAGCCAATCCGCTTCCAGGTGCCAGCTCCGGTCGAGGACCACATCCGGCGCCGAGGTCTCTATCGATGAAGACCTCTCCGCCTCTCGATGTCGACCATAGTTGGATCAACAACCGACCCGGTTCCGAGCCGGGACCAGAACCAGGTGGGCGGACCTGTCGCGGCCGGGGGAGTCGGTCGTTACCCCCGGTCAGGATGCATCGCGTCGCGACAAATCCTCGACGACTCGTTGGCCAAATTTCTCCATGTGACCAGACGGTTCGAGTCCCCGATCGGTGAGGTGCCAGGCACCGCGCTCCCCGTCGATGAGCAGATCGAGGGCAGCGTCGACCAAGACCCTGGCAGTCCAGTTGGGGTGATGGTCGATCCCGACCACGTCGCCCCGCGGTGAGGTCGCCGCCCCAGCCGTTACCCAGAGGAACGGCGTGTCCGTCCTAGGATCGAACCGCTCGGGTCCGCCGTCCATGGATGACGCTATCGACGCCTGTCCGGCCCGAAGTTCATGCCTGGCGCGTTTTGGGAATTCTCCAGACTTGACCTTTCGCGTGGGACCGCCCGGAGACGCCAAAGCCGGTGGGGAGTCCGCCGGGACGCAGAACAGGAGATCGGTACCCGTCACCCGGCACAGCCGAACGACCTCTCGCACCTCATTGGTCCCTAGCTCGGCCTCGGGGATCGTCACCACCAGCGCCCATGGGCGTTTGGAGAGAAGGTCCGAGCGCAGGTCCACTGACGATCGCGCATCGACGGGTATGTCTCGACAGTGGCTCGGGATCGCCCGTTGGTGGCAACTCGCCACGAACGCGTCTCGCGTCGGAGAAGCGGGACCGACGATCAGGATCCCCGGTGCGTCGACCGTTCGGGTCTCGTCGGGGATCACGGTCACATCCGTTCCCGATCCATCCACTGGGGGGAACAGGAGCCGAGAAGGACGACGCCACCAACCGGGCACGGCGAGGACAGGATGGCGCGGTGGCCGTCCCGCCGCGAGTTCGGTGATGAGGCC
>CADCWH010000291.1 GCA_902806395.1 uncultured Thermomicrobiales bacterium
AAGCCACCGACCGCGAACAGCAGCGGTACCCCGATGGTCCACAGCAGCCATTCCGGCAGGGGGATCATCCGCCAGCCAAAGTAGCCCCATGACTCGTGGAACCGCATCGCGAAAAAGCCCTGGTCGATCAGCAGCTCGAAGAACCCACCCAGGGGCCGGTTCCACTGTTGGAGCTCCGACACCTGCGGCAAGGCGCTGAAGTTCCCATACGTCCGCCACAGGAACAGGTACCAGGGAGAGGCCAGCAGCAGCGCCAGCACGCCGATCATCGCCCAACGCCAGGCGATCCCCCGGAGATCCCGCCAACCGACGGCCACGACCACGGCGGCCCCGATCGATGGCGCGATGGTCACCGACGTGCCTTTGGTCAGGAGCGCCAGCCCGAAGAGGAAGCCGAGGAGCAGGCAGGAACTGCGCGGGTAACGATCCCGGAACGCGCGGACCAACACGTACAGGATGGCCCCGGCCAGGGCGATCGCCATCGCGTCGTTGTTGACCATCGCCGCTTCGTATGAGACCTGCGGCTGAAAGGCTACGAAGGCGGGCACCGTGGTCGCCAGGAACCGATCGCCCGGGAAGAGCGCGGTCGCCGTGCGGTAGGCCAGCCAGACCAGGGCGAGCCCAAACGGGATGGCCGCGAACCGCAACAATGTCTGCTGGGCCTCCAGTCCCCAACCCGAACTCACCTTGGCGAGTGGAGCCATCAGCAGGTAGTACAGCGGGGGATGGTTGGCGGCGTACTGCATCCCCTCCAACTGGCCGTTGGTCAGCCGCACCGGCGGGCTCGATGCCCACTGGGGATTCCACGGCTCGCACCACCACTGCAGCACGTAGCGGCAATATGGATACAGTTCTTTCGGCAACCGGTCCTCGAGCAGGACCGGGAGCCGCTGCTCGTTCACCACCGTCTGCAGGTACGCGAAATGGGCCACCTCGTCGTGCCCGGAGAAGGGCGGGTGGATGACGACCAGCAGCACCTGCTTGACGAGGTAGAGGGCTAACAGGACCAGCATGAACCGCTGGACCGATGTGAGGGACGCCAGGCGGACGCGGAGTCCGGTATTCCCGGAGCGACGTGCGGACCCAGTCGTGGGCGCGACCACCCCTTGGAACGGCTCGGCGATCTCGGTCATGGCACCAGAGGCGGGTGGGAATGGCCAGGGGCAGCACCGGCCGGCTGCCCCCCGGATCATGTGACGGTGCCCGCCGGCCGCACTGGGGCGACCGGCGGTCCAGCCGGGCAGTGCGTTGGCAGGGCTAGGAGCCCGCGGACCGTCCTGCCCCGGCCGGTTCGGGGACCCGCTTGATCTCCTCGTGGTAGTCCTTCTCGGCATTGACCTGGTCGAGGTCGTGATGCTCGCCGAGGACGTTCTTTGCCGCCAGCAGGCCGGTCTCGATCGAGTGGTCAGTGTTGTTGTAGCGGAAGGTGCCGTAGCGGCCGATGATCTGGAGATTCTTCATCTCGCCGATGAACGCCTTGATGACCTCCAGCGGCTTGTCATAGCCGATGGTGTAGCTGGGATAAGCGCGCGGTGCCCGGATGGTGAACCCACCCATGACCTCCTCGCGGGTGATCAGACCCATGTCGTCGATCAGGTGCTTGATGGTCTGCTCGACCAACTGCTCCTCAGTCATGCTCCAGATGTGGTCACCGAACGAGCAGAAGTACTCCACCACCAGGGAGGTGTAGTCCCCGTCGGGGACCATCGCCGCGCTCCAGTTCTTCGGCTCGTGGAAGCGGCCGAAGAGGATATTGCGGTCGTGGACGTAGAGCCAGGTATCGGGCGTCACCTGGCGCTTCTTGAGCATCAGATTGACGGTGATCACGTTCCGGAACGTCAGGGACTTGGCCGCCGCGATCACCTCGGCGGGCGGGGCCGGGTCCACGATCTGGGCCAGCAGCGTCAAGGGGATCGAGGAGATGAAGTTGTCCCCCTCGATCCGCTCCGTGCCGTGCTCGGTCGAGACCGTCACCGCGACGACCTTGTCCCCCTCGCGGTGGACCCGCTCGACGCCGTATCCGAGCTTGATCTGGTTGCCTAGGCCGGTGATGGTATCCGCCATCCGCTCCGAGAAGCGGCCGAAGCCGTCGCGGGGGTACATGAACTCGTCGATCAGGCTAACGACCTTGCCCTTCGAGGGCACGATCGCGTCGCGGACCGCCGTCCAGAGCGACATCCCCTTGGTCCGCTGCGTCGCCCAGTCGCCACTCATCTGGTCGCAGGGCAGCCCCCAGACCTTCTCCGAGTACCGCTTGAAGAACAGTTTGTAGAGCGTGTTGCCGTACTGGTTGACGAAGGCGTCCTCCAGCGACACGATCTCCTTCGGCTGCGCCTTCTGCTTGACCTGCTGCAGCTGCTGGTCGGCCACCGCCCGGGCGGCCATCACCGGGCCGATCTCCTTCAGGGCGTTGCTGATCTTCAGTGGGTAGAAGACGTACTTGCCGTCGAAGTAGATCCGGCTGGTCCGGTTGACCATCAGCAACTCTTCGGCGATCACTTCGCGGAAGATGTCGTTGAGTTCTTCATTCTTGGTGAACCAGCGGTGACCGCCGATGTCGAACTTGAACTCACCCGCTTCGGTCTGGTGCTTGATCGTCCGGGCCAGTCCACCGACGAAGGGCGCCTTCTCCAGCACCGTGGTCGGCACGCCAGCCTTGCTCAGGACATAGGCGGCGCAGAGACCGCCCGGCCCAGCGCCCATGACGACGGTCGAGTTCGACGCCCCGGCGGCGCCGTCGGCCACGGGCGGAACGGCGGACGTCCCGTTGGGTGACCGATGATTTCCGTTCTCCATCGCTGCGGGTTCCTCTCTTGGCGGGCCAGCCGCCGTCTCACGCGTGTAGGGGCGCGCTGGGCTCCAGGTCCGGCCATGACCGCGTCGAAGGCAACGAGGGCCGGACCGACGTCGAGGCTCGAACGCGACGTGAACGGGTCGGTGACGGGTGGTTCAGCGACCACGTAGACCGTACCCCTCGGGCGATGGCCGACGCGCGGCAAATCATCGACGGCGCAGTGTACACCATCATTCGGGCCGTCCTGACCGGGTCGCCCTTCGCAATTCCGGGTCCGCGGCCCTGATCCACTCGCGATCCCGCCCGACGGGCCGACTTCCGCCGCGACATCCGGCGAGCGTCGCTGCGGCGACCGCCACCGCCACGGCGAAGGCGACCATCGCCCCCCCAAAGATTGCCCGCCCGGCCCAGAGCGGGAGTTCACCCGGCGGGTCCGCCAGAAACGCCGCGAGGGCGGCCCGCCCGGGCACCCGCGAGTAGCTTTTGACGCTCCATACCGTCAGGACAGCGTCGTCGTTGCTCGCCCCCGTATCGACCCAAACGTAGTACGCCTTGCCGGCCGAATCCTCGATCGGGTCGAACCGGACCGACACGAACGGGTCCGCGAAGGCGCCTTTCTCCGGCGCGATCCGGTCTTGATCCAGACCCAAGCGCACCGTCCTGAGCGGTCCACCCGCCGCCGGCGTGGTCGGTTGCACCGGGCTGGCTTCTCCACCGGTGTCCCCCTCCTCTCCCTCCGCCGCGGCGGGCACGGGTTTGGGGACTTCCTGCACGTAGACGGTCACGTCGTACCGCTCGCCAGGGGTGTAGGCGCGCAGGTCGAGGTCGACCCGATGAAAATTCGGATAGTTGGGCGTCACCGTCACCCCGGTCACCGCGATGCCCCGGTCCGGATCGAGGGTCAGCCGGAACCCGAACGGTGCGCTGTGCCGCACTTCGACCGGCACGATCAGCGCACCTGCCAAGATCAGGCCGACCGCGAGGATGGCCGCAGACGCGGCGAGACGGCGGCTCACGAGGCAGGGACCCAGCCACCGCCCGGCCCATAGTAGAAGGGGATC
>CADCWH010000292.1 GCA_902806395.1 uncultured Thermomicrobiales bacterium
ATGTCCGCCGCGATCGATAGGGTCGCCCGCTCGCTCGCCCCGGTCCGCTCGCTTTCCGGACCGATGAAGAGGCGATGCAAGACGCGCCGCATGTTCGTGTCGATGAAGGGGACATCCCGCTCGAAGGCGAAGCAGGCCACCGCGCCGGCGGTGTACGGTCCGATGCCCGGCAGTCTCAGCAATGCCTCGACCGTGTCGGGGAAGACCCCGCCGTGATCGTCGACCACGGCCTGGGCAGCCCGCTGCAGGTTGACCGCCCGACGGTTGTAGCCGAGACCCGACCAGAGGCGAATCACCTCGGCCGTCGGTGCGGCCGCCAAAGCCGACACATCGGGGAATGCCGCTAGGAACCGCTGGTAGTGCGGGATGACCCTGTCGACCTGCGTCTGCTGGAGCATGATCTCCGAGACCATGATGCGATACGGATCTCTGGTCCGTCGCCAGGGCAGGTCCCGGGCATTGGCGGCGAACCAGTCCAGCAGACGTTCCCGTACCCATTCGCGCTTCTCGGCGCCGTCGGGTGAGGAGCTGACGGGCGGGAGTTCGGTTGCGGCCCCTTCGGTCATCGTCATTGGGTGGGTCGCTTGATCTCCATGACGAACGGGCGGTCGCGGACGATCTCGACGAAGCGGTCATAGAAGTCGAGCGCGGCCTGCCCGGTCGGGATCGCCTTCCGGTCGAGCTTGAGATAAGCGGCCCCGCCGTTCGGGAAGACGAAGGTCGGGGTCCCGAAGACATTGAGCGTCCGCTTGCCGGCCTCGTAGTCCTCCCCGATCGCCGCCAGCCGGGAACGATCCTGCGAGGCGTCCTCGAAGTGGTCCATATCGAGGCCCGCCTCACGTGCCGCGTTCACGATGGTTTCGCGCTTGCCGTGGTCCTTGCGCTTCCCGTGCTTGGCTTCGATCAGCGCGCGATGAAAGCGCCAGGCCGCTTCGTTGCCCTGGTCGCGGGCGGCCGAAGCTGCCAGAAATGCCGGGAGCCCGCGGCTGCGGTACCCTTCCGGCTGTTCCCAGAGTTTCCAGCCGGGTCCCTCACCACTGTTGACCTGTTCCAGCGGGAAGGCTCGCCAGCGGATTGGCAGCGCCTCCCCGCGGGCTTCCTCGACCGCGTGGAGCCACTTGGTCGCCGCATAGACATATGGGCACCCGAAGTCGTAGTAGATCTCCATCGCCTGCGTTTCGTCCATGGCGCGTCCCTCCTCAGGTCGCGGCTCGGCGGACCGTGGTGTCGTCGGGCCACGCCGCGCGGCTTACGGTATCGCGATGGCAGGATCGTTCGTTCGTCCCCTCGAATCGCCCCCGACATCGAGGTGCGCGGCTGCCGTGGCGCCCCAGGCGGCGGCCACCTGCTGTCGAGTCGTCGCCAGGCCCGTGCCATTGTCGATGGTCACGTCGACGTGGCGGGCGAGGTCGGGTGTCCAGACCCGCGACGCGACGCGACGCTCGGCCTCGGACCGGTCCAGTCCGCGATTGGTCACCAGGCGCTCCACCTGCTGCTCGTGCGGGCAATCCACCAGCCAGACGGAGTCGCAGTGGGCGGCGTGGCCGCTCTCGATCAGTTTGACGGCGTCCACGGTCACTACCGGACTGGCGGAGGCGGCAACCAGGTCGTCGATCGCCGCGATGACGGCCGGGTGGGTGATCCGGTCCAGGTCGGTAAGCGATGCCGGGTCGGCGAAGACGATGTTACCCAGCGCCTTCCGGTCGAGCGATCCGTCGGGGGC
This sequence comes from uncultured Thermomicrobiales bacterium, assembly GCA_902806395.1. The sequence continues at coordinate 1,724 of CADCWH010000292.1, forward strand.
GATGACGTCTGGACCGAACCGGGACGCGATATCCGAGAGCAGTGCGCTGCCCGGCGCGACCAGGCCGTGGTAGACCAGGTCGGCGTCGATCGCCTCCGCGCCGAGGTCGCGTAGCATCCCGACCACGGTGCTCTTGCCACTGGCGATTCCCCCGGTCACCCCGATCAGGAACGGGCCGCCCGTGGAGGCCGACGTACCAGGTCGGCTCACTGACGCGACTCGTCTGGCACGAAGACCCTCGCCAGGACCGGGCTCTCGAACTCGGTTGCCAGACAATCCATCAGGACCTCGTCCCAGAGCCGGCCACCCATCCAGCGGGCCTGCCGGCGTCGTCCGATCTCCCGGTATCCCGCCTTCTCATAGGCGCGACGAGCGGCGAGGTTGAACTCGTAGACCGAGAGCATGACATTGTTCAGGCCGAGGGCCACGAACCCATAATCCAGCATGAGCCGCGTCGCCTCGGTCCCGAAGCCGCGACCCCGGGCGTCCGGTTCACCGATCAACAATCCGAACGACGCGGTCCGGTTCCGGAAGTCGATCTGGTGCAGTCCGGTGATACCGACCGGTCGCCAGGACTCACGGTCGTAGATCGTGAACGACACGTCCGAGGAGCCCTGTCGAGCGACGCGCTCGAACCAATCCGTCTCGGCGTCCTCGCTCATCGGCCCTGGCGGCAACGCGAGCGTCCTCGCGGTGCCGAAGTCGTTCACCCATCGCTGGTAGGTCGGGACCAGGTCGCGACGGACCGGACCGAGGGCAATCAATTGGCCCTCGATGTTCAGGATCGAAGGACGCTCGTGCCCGTTGCCCATCGCGGTTGTCCTCCCCTCTGCGCCAGGAATCTGACGGATCGCCCGCTGGGGCGTCAGACGAGGACTGGGATCCCCGCCGCGACGGCGTTCAGCTCTTCCCACTTCCGGTAGGCCTCGTCCAATTCCGTCTGGACGCGCTCGTATTCCTGACCTAGCCTGCCCACCGCCTCAACGTCGGCATCGATGCTGGCGACCGCCAGGGCATCGCTCAACTCGTTCAGACGGCCCTCCAGCTTGGCGATGTCGCGCTCGGCCTGGAGCGTCCCCTTCTTGGCCCGTTCGGCTTGGCGAGAACTGGCTCGGGCCGAGCCAAGTGCCTGACCGTTCTCGCCCGCCGCGTCGACTGGCTTCCCATTCGAGGCGCCGTGACCGTTGGTCGGCGCATAGACGGTCGGGACGGCGACCGCCTCGGCCGCCGGTCGCTTCGCTGACGTGCTGGCGCCCGCCTCGCGGACTGCCTGGGCCTCGGCCTCCTCGCGGTGGCCGAGTTGGCGCTGGAAGTCGGTGTAGTTACCCAGGTAGGTCTTGACCTTGGAGTCCTCGATCGACCAGATCCGAGTCGCGATCCGGTCCATGAAGTACCGGTCATGCGAGACGAACAGGATCGTGCCGTCGAACTGCAGCAGCATCTCCTCCAGCGTCTCTCGAGCCCGGATGTCGAGGTGGTTGGTCGGCTCGTCGAGCACCAGCACGTTCGCCTGCTGGAGCAGCAGCACCGCGAGGGCCAACCGTGACCGCTCCCCACCTGACAGGGCGTCGATCCGCTTCAGGACGTCATCGTTGCTGAACAGGAATCGCCCCAGGTAGGTGCGGGCCGCCTCGTCGCTCATCGACTGGGTGCCGATGATCACTGACAGCGGCGTGCCCTCCCGGTGCAATTGCTCATGCGTCTGGGCGTAGTAGCCCACCTTGACGTTGGTGCCGAACTGGAAGCGGCCCTTCAGGGGTGGGATCGCCCCGGTCAGGGTTCGCAGGAACGTCGTCTTGCCACTGCCGTTGGGGCCCAATAGGCCCACCCGATCGCCCCGTTCGATCTCCAAGGGGCCGGTCTCGACCAGCACCCGACCCGCGTCGTCCCCCGTCGCAACGTACCCGACCCGCATCGGTCCGGTCGAGAGCACGGTCCGACCGCTGCGCATCGCGCCACCCATCTTCAACGACAGGGCCTGATGCTCGCGGGGAGCTTCGATCCGCTCCAAGCGCTCCAAACGCGTCTGACGGCCCCGTGCCTCGCGGGAACGTTGGCCCGCCTTGTACTTCCGGATGAACTCCTCCGTCCGGGCGATGAAGGCCTGCTGCTCCTCGAACTCCTTTTGGCGCCGCTCCATTCGCTCCTCTCGCAGGTCGAGGTAGCGGGCATAGGGGGCGGGATAGTCCTCGAGGCGTCCGAAGGCGAGGTCGAGGGTACGGGTCGTCACCCGGTCCAGGAAGTACCGGTCATGGGAGACGATCAGGCAGGC
>CADCWH010000293.1 GCA_902806395.1 uncultured Thermomicrobiales bacterium
AATGGCACCGACCCCAGCCCGGCCTTCGGCGACGAGTTGCGCCAGCACGTGGCCGCCAAGATCGGCCCGATCGCCAAGCCCAAGACCCTGCTCTTTACCCCCGACCTGCCCAAGACCCGCTCCGGCAAGATCATGCGCCGCCTGCTCCGTGACATCGCCGCCGGCCGCTCCCTCGGCGACACCACCACCCTCGCAGACGCCGAAGTCGTCGAGACCATCCGCGAGGCCTCCCGCGCCGGCCGCGACGAGGAGTAGGGGAGAGCCAATCCCGGCGATACCGGCCAAGGAGATGCCGCCCGCCGGGATGCAGCCACCACATACGGTGAGGTGATCGTCACCGTGGGCCGATCACACCGGCGAGGGAAGGGGTCCGATGGCTCGCCCGATCATCCGGCCGCCGAAGCCGGCCCATCTTGGCCCCTCCTACGCCGAGCAGTTCGGCGATCCGAGCGTCGTCGCCGCCTATGGTCACCGTCCGCCCTACCCAGAGGCCATCTTCCCCATGCTGGTCCGCCTTACCGGTGGGTCGTGCGGCACCGTGCTGGACGTGGGATGTGGTGACGGCGCCATCGCCCGGCCCCTCGCCCCGCTCGTCTCCCGCGTGGATGCCGTCGACAGTGCCGTCGAGATGGTCCGGGCGGGACGGCGACTACCGGGCGGGGACCACCCTCACCTGACATGGACGGTTGGCCCGGCGGAATCGGTCCCGGTGCGCCCGCCGTACGATCTCATCTCCGCCGGGGCCAGCATCCACTGGTTCGATTGGGAGGTCGCCCTGCCCCGGTTCGCCAGCCTCCTCGCCACGGACGGCTGGCTGGCGATCGTCGGCGAGTTCGTCCAGCCCAACCCGTGGGACACGGACCTCCAGCCGATCATCGACCGGTACTCGACGAATCGCGACTACCGTCCGTATAACGTGATCGAGGAACTGACGTCGCGGGGCTTCTTCTCGGTCGCCGGGCGATGGGCGTCCGACCCGGTGCCGTTCCGGCAGCCGGTTGCCGACTACGTCGAGTCATTCCACGCCCGCAACGGCTTTTCCCGCGACCGGATGATCCCCGCCGCCGCGACCGCCTTCGATGCCGCCGCGGCCGCGTGCGTGACCGGGCACATTCCAGATGGGATGGTCACGCTCCAGGTCGTGGGCACGATTGTCTGGGGCTCGCCACTCGCACCCGTGGGGTGAACGGGTGATCCGTGATGACGGAGCACGGTGCGTCCATCATCGCGATGCCCGGGGATCTCGGCAAAATGGACTCCAGGGAGCACTCCATCTGGTATTGAGTGAGCCGGTGTCGCCTGATCCCGATCACGCCTCGGACCAAGCCAGCAGCGAAGCGGCCAACCCCTCGAGTTCGGCCCGGTGCTGGACGGCGTCGCGCCAGCGGGCGGGGATCGCCGCGACCCCGTAGGCCGCCCCGACCAGGGCACCGGTCACCGCGCCGGTCGTATCGGCGTCGTCCCCCAGGGCGACCGCCGCGATGACCGTCTCCTCGAATCCCTGGTGGTGGGCCATGCACCAGAAGGCGGACCGGATCGTGTCGAGCACGTAGCCGCCGGCGCGCAGGGCATCGCGTTCGGTCCCGCCAGCGCCCGAGACGGCATCCCGGACCCGCTCCTCCGGAACTCCTATGATCGCCGCCTCCGGCGTCCCGGTGATGTCGCCGCCGTCGAGCAGATGAGCGATGGCCTGGTTGACCGCGACCGCGCCCCAGGTACAGCGGGGGTCAGCATGGGTGATTCGGGCACTGTCGACCGAGGCTCGGACCAGCCCCCGCGGGTCGCGCCGGAACCGCATCCCGACCGGCGCGCACCGCATCACCGTGCCGTTCCCGGCCGCGCCCTTTGCCCCGGCCTCCCGCTGAACTGCCTCGCCCGCCTCCTCCCAAGATTCGCCCCGGGCGAGCCGGGACAGGGCGGACCGCGTCGTCACCCCGATGTCCTTCGGGTTACTCCGATACCAGGCCACGAACTCCGCCACCAGGCGGTCTATGTCCAACCCATCGGCGCCGCAGGCGCGGGCCAGGGCAAGCGTCATCTGGGTGTCGTCGGTGATCTCGCCGGGAGCGAGAGAGAGCCAACCGCCGCCGGTGAACTCGCGCGGTCCGTCGGGGTGCTCCCGGGCGATGTCCGCCCGGGAGCGAAACTCGAACGGCCCGCCCAGCGCGTCGCCGCAGGCTAGGCCGACCAGGCAGCCTAGGTACCGCTCCGCCAAGCTCGGCCCCGCCATGTCATCCATGTCATCGCTCCCCGTCACCTCGCCGAATCTGCCCGGGACACCATCCGGGACATTGCCCGCACCCCACTCGTCGATCCTGGCCTCGCGGGTATCATGCACCACTCGCTCGCGGCCCAGTGGGACAGATCCTGGGGCGACCGCGTGGGTAAAAGCGCACGGATGGATCGTCCGACCACAGTGTCCGGACGGAGAGGGGGAAGATTGAGCACGTCAGGTAGTGCTGACCGCGGGTCAGGCAAAGACGCGTCCTGGGATGTTCTGATCACGGGTGGGCGAGTCGTGGACGGGACGGGCAACCCCTGGTTCCACGGCGATGTCGCCCTGGCCGGGGACCGGATCGCGGCCGTCGCCCCGGCCGGGTCACTCGACCGGGCATCGGCCGCCGAGGTCGTCGAGGCCACCGGGATGGTCGTCTGTCCCGGCTTCATCGACATCCAGTCCCACTCGATCGTCCCCCTGATGAGCGACCCCCGCTCGGTGGGGAAGATCACCCAGGGCGTGACCACCGAGATCATGGGCGAGCATTGGACCCCCGCCCCGTTCGGCGGCCGGATCGAGGAGCCCCTCGCCCCCGGCCTACGCCGCATCCTGGGTGATCGCTTCGACGAGTGGGACGAGCGAGCCCGGGGCTGGTCCCGCTTCGGCGACTGGCTGGCCGACCTGGAGGGTCGCGGCGTCGGGGTCAACGTCGGCTCCTTCATCGGCGGCGCGACGGTCCGCCAATGGGGCAAGGGTGAAGCGATGGGCGACCCTGACCCGGACGAGTTGGAGGCCATGCGCCGGTGCCTGGCCGACGCGATGGAGGACGGCGCCTTCGGCATCGCCACCGCCCTGATCTACCCGCCCGAGACCTACTGGACCACCGCCGACCTGGTTGAGCTGTGCCGGGTCGTGGCCCGCTACGATGGCGTCCACGTCACCCACATGCGCTCCGAGGAGCGCCGCATCCTGGAAGCCCTGGAGGAGACGATCGAGATCGCCCGCGATACCGGCGTGATGACCGAGATCTACCACCTGAAAGCGGCCGGGGAGGCGAACTGGCCCCTGATGCCTCAGGTCATCACGCGCATCGACGCCGCCCGCGCCGAGGGTCTCGATATCGCCGCCGACATGTACCCCTACGAAGCGTCCGG
>CADCWH010000294.1 GCA_902806395.1 uncultured Thermomicrobiales bacterium
AAGGTAGCGTAGGGACAAACCCTATTGGACGCGCAGCAGGTCGGCCTCGGAGTACCGGCGATGAACGCCCTCGGAGTGGCTGGTGGGCCTGATGAGGCCGGTTCGGTCATAGTGGCCAAGCGTCCGGGTCGTCACGCCCGTCCGCCCCGCCACCTCGCCGATCCGGTACTCCCGCCCCCGCCCACGTCCCATCCCACACCTTCAGTCCCGAGCGTAGCGCATGCCATAGGAGTCGAATCAACGGACCGGCCCCCGAGCGTGAGCATCCCCTGACCACACCGTTCCGCTGGACACCGGGCCTCGCTCGGGGTGGCGCGTTGTGGCCGGTTCGCGGCGCCGCGTATCATGGCCCACGACGATCGATGATGGTCGCCCGGGGATGACCGGATTCCGGCCGCTCCGCGGCCGAGGGCTGGACAGGGCTGCGGCCACGACACCGGGGGCGACGCCGATGCGGGGGCGAGCGGGCAGGGGAGGCGACGACGCGTGAAGATCGCCCTGGTCTCGCCCTACAACTTCCACCACGCGGGCGGGGTCTCCGAGCACATCAGCCACCTCCGCGACGAGTTCCGGCGCCTCGGTCACCAGGTGACCATCATCGCCCCTCGCACCGCCAAGGGCGGCTGGGACGCCCAGGACGGGTTCTACGGCGTCGGTCGTGCCCTGGCGATCCCGGCCGGCGGCTCCCGAGCCCGCCTGACCTTCGATGTCTCCCTCTACGCCGATGTGAAGGCGATGATGCTCCGCGAGCGGTTCGACGTGGTCCACCTCCACGAGCCGCTGATGCCCGTCCTCCCCTATATGGTCCTGCTGAACTCGACCGCCGTGAACGTCGGCACCTTCCACGCGTACCGGACCATCAATCACTGGTACACCGTCTTCAAGCCCTACATGTCATTCGTGCTGGGCCGCCTCGATGGCCGGATCGCGGTCTCCGAACCGGCCCGCGAGTTCGTCCGCCAGTATTTTGACGGTCCCTACGACGTGATCCCCAACGGGATCGATGTCCACCGTTACGCCGCCGATATCGAGCCCTTCCCGTGGGCCCACGACGGCACCCCCCGGATCCTGTTCGTCGGCCGCTTCGACGAGTCCCGGAAGGGGTTCAAATACCTGCTGCGGGCCCTGCCGCTGGTCCAGCAGCAGTTCCCCCGGGCCCGCCTGGTGGTGGTCGGGACGGGCAAGCCAGAGAAGTTCGCCGGCCTGATGGAGCGGCACGGCGTCCATGGGGTGGACATGGTCGGCTTCGTGGATCAGGAGACGAAGTCCCGCTACTACGCCAGTTGCGACATCTGCTGCTTCCCCTCGGTCCGCAACGAGAGTTTCGGCTACGTCGTGCTGGAGGGGATGGCCTCGGGCAAACCGGTCGTCGCCGCCGACATCCCCGGCTACGCCAGCATCCTGACCCACGAGCGAGAGGGGCTGCTGGTTCCCCCACAGGACCCGGAGGCCCTGGCCCTGGCCCTCGTCCGGGTCCTGGCCGACGCGCCGCTGCGGGGCCGATTGGGCCAAGCCGGGCGAATCACGGCCGCCCGGTACGACTGGTCGATGGTCGCGGCCCGTGTCCTCGACGTCTACGCCGAGGCCGCCGAGCGGGCTCGCGTCGCCCCCTGGCGGATCGCCGCCCCCTGAGGTGGGACAGGGGATGGTCGTCGGGCGGTGGCCGGCGCTTCGATCACCATCGACGTGCCACACAGTCGGTGGGCGCGCTAACCCCCTATCCCCTTCCGCTCGTCACGTTGGCAGCCATGCCCCCGGCCCGCCATACTGCCGGGGGCGTCAGATGGGCCACCACGGCCCCGGGCGCAGGAGGGACAGGCGGCGGTGATCTCTGAACGCATTGGTCACTGGGTCCGGGGCTACGTCCTGACCGTCGGTCACGCGCTCGCCCGGATGGGCCTCAGCGCGAACATGCTGACCGTGATCGGCCTGGCCCTCAATATCGGGGTCGCCGTGGTGATCGCCTCTGGTCACCCGCGTTGGGGTGGCGCCCTGCTCCTCGTGGCCAGCGCCTTCGACATGGCTGACGGGGCCGTTGCCCGGGCCACCAACACGATGAGCCGCTTCGGCGGCTTCCTCGATTCCACCCTGGACCGCTATTCCGAGGTCGTGGTCTACCTTGGTGTCCTGATCTACCTGCTCAGTACCGGCGATGCCGAGGTCGGTGCCATCCTGGTCTTCATCGCCTCCGCCGGAGCCCTCCTGATCAGCTACGCCCGGGCCCGGGCCGAAGCCGCCGGGTACACCGCCTCGGTCGGTCTCGTCGCCCGGCCGGAGCGGATCATCCTCCTCGCCCTCTGCCTGGTGCTGAATGAACCCCTCTGGGCCCTCTGGATCCTGGCCGTCGCCACCCACATCACCGCCTTGACCCGGATCGTCCACGTCTGGCGCCTCTCGACCCGCGACCCCGCCCCCGCACCGACCGCGGCGACCCCATCGGAGCGCCCCTGACCCATGACCGACCCCTCCTCGTCCGGCAGTGGCCCGGGCCGGTCGCCGTCTGATCCCGACCCAACCCCGATCGACCCCACCGCGCCCCAGGTGCCGGTCGCGCCAGACCGCTCCGCGACCGAGCCGGATGACCCGGCCGCTTCCCCCACTCCGGTCTCGCTCTTCGGCGACCCGCCCACCGACCCTCTCGCCGATGTCCCGGTGACCGACTATGAGGGCATCGGATCGGCCTCCCGTTCCTGCCTGGTGATCCTGCTCTTGGCGACGGCGATCGTCGTGCTGATCTGCGTGAGCACCATCATCCGCGCCATCACCTGACACGCACTGACCGATGATTCCGTGGCCGGGCTCCCGGATTGCCCCGACGCGATGGTTTCTGCACTGTCACGACCTCGGCCGTCTCCTCCCGCGTCGCCTGTCCTACACTACCCGGGCGATGACCCTGGGGACTTGACCCGGGCTCCGCACCGTCGTCGCCAGCATGGGAGGTCCGCCGATGCACCCGTCCGATGACGCCAGCGCGGGGATCCTGCGCGTCGCCGCCGTCCAGATGAACACCGGGGCCGATGTTGCCAAGAACGTCGAGACGGCCCTGGCCCTGATCGACCGGGCCGCAGCGACCGGCGCCCGCCTCGTCGCCCTGCCCGAGGTCTGGACTTACCTCGGCCCCGATGAGGGCTCCCTGGACGCCGCCGAGCCGATCCCCGGCCCGACGACGGACCTCTTGGCCGAACGGGCCCGCCGCCACGGCATCTTCATTCACGCCGGCAGCATCGCCGAGCGGGTCCCGGGCGAGCCGCTGGTCCGCAACACCACCGTGGTGATGGATCCGGACGGTGAGATCATCGCCCGATACAGCAAGATCCACCTGTTCGACGTGGTCCTGGACGGCGTGGCGACCTACCGGGAGTCGGCGACGGTGACCCCCGGTGACGAGGTGGTGACCTTCGACATCGACGGCTTCCCGATCGGCCTAGCGATCTGCTACGACCTGCGATTCCCGGAGCTCTTCCGCATCTTGGCCATCCATGGCGCCGAGGCGATCATCCTGCCGGCGGCCTTCACGATGACCACCGGCAAGGACCACTGGGAGACCCTGCTCCGGGCCCGGGCGATCGAGAACGGCCTCTACATGGTGGCCCCCGCCCAGTTCGGCATGCACGCGCCCGACAAGTGGTGCTACGGCCGCTCCCTGGTCATCGACCCCTGGGGCACCGTCCTGGCGACCGCCCCGGACGGCGAGGGCATCATCGTCGCCGACCTCGACCGGGCCCGCGTCGCCGCCGTCCGTCGCCAGATCCCCGCCCTCGCCAACCGCCGCCCGGAGGCCTACCGCTGGCCGGAGACGACGATGGCGGTGGCACGGTAGACAACACGGAGGTTTCTGGAGGCCCGGAGCCTGGGATCGACCCCGCGGCGCGTTACCGTTGACGACATCGGACGCAACCGAACCCGAGTCATGGAACCGTCGACATGGCGAATCAGTGGTCACCCGGCGGGATGGGGAGGCGACCCAGTCAACCGCGTACAGAGCGACCGGCAAGCGTTCCTGGGAACCACTCGCTTACGCCGCTCTGAGCACGATCTCCCGAGTGGCATTCCTACGAAGCGTCCGCGGCGCTGTGCCGAGCACGAGCCAGACAAGCCCGTGCCCAATAGCCCCGGAATAGTCCCCGGTGCTGGACAGCGAGCTGATCGCCGACGGGGCGAGGCCCGCCACGACGGCTAGCGGCCGGGAGATCGCGATCGCGATCTCGGCCCAATCCGGCAGTACCCGTGCCCAGACCATGGCGACCCTGAAGAACACGAATCCCAGGAGCCATGTGACGACGCCCGCCGGGAGCACGATACGTGTCAGTGGGTCGGCGTCGGTGATGATGCCGACCTGCCCGACGAGGGTCACCACCATGCCGATGATCGAGCACCAGGCCCCGATCCCTTCCAGGCGATCGGCATGGTCGCGTTGGACGGCGTGGAGCCCGAGGACGCCACCAAGGCTGGGCGCGTACGGTACGACGAACAGGACATTGAGGAAGCTCGCCGGCTGCGCCGTCAGAATCGAGAGCAGGCTCAATGAGACCCAGGCGACGCCAGCGCTGATGCAAACGGCGATAGCGTGCCGACCGCGGCGTAAGTGAGCACGGCGTTCCCGTTCCACACACGAGGTCCCGCGGTCCGTAAGGGTCCCACGCCACCCGCATCGTCTGTCGCCTCTGGGTTCGTGGTGATTTCTGGGAGACTCCAGTGCGCTGCCAGCCCACCAGACCAGGTCGGCCCCACCGCACTACCGCGTCCTCGGCAGTGCGAGCGGGGGGACACGTCGAGCCCCCCGCCAGTCGCCGACCCGTCGGGGTCCAACCTCGCCCCCTACGTCCCCGGGGCCGGGAGCACGCCGAGCTGGATCAAGAAGCCATAGGCATCGAAGTAGAGGCTCTGCCGCGCGATCGTCCCATCGCCTAGCTCGTAGACGTGGACGCTGCGGGTGGTGAGCTCCTGGCCGGTGCCTGCGGGTAGCCCCGGGATCTGCCCCGTGTACCGCCCCGTGAAGAGGACCTCGGCCGCCGCCCGGTCCTCGGTCGCGACGAC
>CADCWH010000295.1 GCA_902806395.1 uncultured Thermomicrobiales bacterium
CGACATCCCGACCCCGGCCCCGAGGGGCGAGGAATCCAGGTTAGCGACCACGACCCGACCTGCAGTCGCCAGGCGCCCCATGGGACCGAGGACGCCTCCCAGGAGGTGGGCCAGGGTAGTCGGCGGGGCGGGACGGCCAGCTAGGCTGGCGGGCGTGATCGTGCCGGCGTGTTCGGTCGCCAAGCCGTGCAGGGTCAGCCGGACCTGCCCCATCGCTCCGAAGGCCGCCAGCACGTCGTCGCGAAGGGTCAGGCGGGCGATCGCCGCCTCGACCTCCAGCCCGGACCGGCCCAGGGCCGCCGCGCCGACCGCCCCAGCCGGGGTCAGGGCGGCCACCCTCCCGTCGAAGGCGGCGACCAGGTCGGCCGTCGTCTCCGCCTCTGGCGGCTGTCCCCGCTTGGCCCCGTCGATCGCCGTCAGCAGCGCCGCCAGGACCTCGTCCCCGAAGTACCCCTCGTCCCGGAGCATCACGACGTGGGCCGTCACCACCCTGGCACAGGTCGCCCACCGCCGGTCGTCTGGCTGGCTCGTTCGCCCCCCGCTCACCGGCGCACCCGTCGTGTCTGCCCGTGTGGGTCGGTCCCTTTGCCGCCCGGCAACGGACCCGTCATCCGGGCGCCCATCGTTTCGGGAGTCGGGAGGGACGTCGTTGCGGCGGACAGATGGGACTCATCCCGGCATGGAGGTGCCGCCGCCGTGACTGCCACCGCCGCATCGCCCGGCATCCCAGCGCCCGATTCGCTGCCTGCTGCCCCGGGACGGTGTCGCCAGAGCAGGACGACCACCCCGACGACGATGAACGCGGCGCTGGCCCAATAGGCGCCGGGATATGGTCCGAGATAGACGCTGTCGGTCCGGATCGACTCGATCGCAAAGCGACCGACGCCGTAGGTGATCAGGTACACCCAGAGGGCGTCGCCCGCCCGGAACGGCCGTCCCCTCCCGATCCGCAGCGTCACCCAGGCCAGCAGAGCCGCGTTGCCCAAGTTGAAGATCGACTCATAGAGGAAGGTCGGGTGAAACGTCGCCTCACCGGCGTAGGCAGCGGGTCGCCGCGCCGGATCGATCGTGACGGCCCAAGGCAGGTCCGTCGGGGTCCCAAACGCTTCCTGGTTCGCCCAATTGCCCCACCGCCCGATCGCCTGACCCAAGGCCAATCCGGCGATCATCGGGTCGGCCCAGGCCAAAAAATGCTGCTCCCGCCTCCGGCAGAACCAGATCACCAGCACGATCCCGGTGATCGTGGCACCGTGGATCGAAAGGCCCCCCAACCGCAGGTTGATCGCCTGGCCCAGGTGGTCGCCATAGTAGTCCCACTTCAGTAGGACGTACGTGAGCCGGGCCCCGGCGATGCTCCCGACCACGACCCAAGGGGCGATGTCGAGCAGGAAGTCTGGGTCGAACCCACGCCGCGCCGCCAGCTTCCCGATCAGCCAGATCGCCGCGGCGATCCCCGCTAGGATGAACAGCGCGTACCACCGGATCGTCAACCCGAGGAGTTCAAACGCGACGGGGTCGGAAAGGGTGGGCATGGTACGGGGAAATCCAACTCAGCTGGGACGGGACGGGACGCGGAAGATGGTACCCCATCGGCCGGGGTCGTCCGACACCGCGACCACCGGCACCCCGGCTGCCATTCAATATCCGGCAGGGCACGTTGCGGGATGACGCCCGCCATGTCACCGTGCCCCCATGACCGGCTCGACCTCAACCACACCACCGTGCCCCCCGGCTCCCTCGGAGCAACGGGGATGACGCCCGTGGAGCGCCTCCGCCACGGTATCGACACCGCAAGGGACCGGCTCCGCCAAGAGGTTCCGGCCGATCGTGACGCGGCGATCCTGGCCCTGCTCCGCGCCCGGGACCGCATCCCGTACTCCCCCGAGACCGAAGCACCTCCCGACCCGATCACCGGCCGTCGCCTTGCAGACCCGGGCAGCAACCTCGCCCTCCGGCTCTGCCTCGGGGACGTCCCTCCATCTCCCCGACTCATCCCCGCATCGGGCCGTCCCGCCCTGGACGCCTGGGCGGACCGATTCCTCCGCGAGTGTGGCGCGGTGGCCGAGGCCGGGGTGGTGCTGGGTCACGTCGAGAGCGTCCTGGTGCGGCTCGCCGACGTTGGCGGAACCACCCACGCCTGGCTGGCGACGCGGCGTCAGCCCGCGCGGTGGCGAGAGCGGGCGGACATCGACTGGTGGGCCGCCTGGCTCGCCCGGCGCTCGGATCCCGAGGCGCGGGACGACCGGACCGGGCGGCCCGACGCGGGATATGGTGACCCAAGGGACGACGCGACTCTCCAACGACCGGCCGACGTGCACGTGGCGCGGATGACCTATCAACTCGGCTACCCGCTCGACGCCGTCCTAGGGGGCGTGACCGTCCAGACCTACCGTGACGTCGTGGCCATCCTCATCTCCCGGACCCTGCGGGAGCATCGTCAGCCGGGGGCGGGAGCGATGGCCGAAACCGACCTGATCCCCGAGATCGCCTCGGTCCTCGCCGTCGATCAGTCCATCGTCGGCCGCGCGGTGACCGCCCTGACGCTGGACCGGGACAATGCGGTCCACCACGCCGCCGTGCCCGGCGTCGCCGCCGCCCCGCTGGTCCGGATCGGCTCGGACCAGCTCGCACCATCGCTCTACGGCTTGACCACCGAACCGTTCCTGTTCCTGACCCGCGAAGTCCGGCGCCGCGACGCCACGGCCTACCACAATGCCGCCCACCTCCGCGAGGACGTCTTCCGGAGCGACCTCTACGCCCTCTTCGCGGACAAGCGGTTCGTGACCAGCCCTGGCAGCCTCAAGCTCCGCCGGGTCGACGGCGATGTCCGGACCGACATCGACGCCGCGATCTTCGACCGGAAGAGCGGCACCCTCGCCCTCTTCGAACTCAAGTCACAAGACCCCTTCGCCCGCTCGGCCGCCGAACTCGACCGGCAGCGTGACGCGTTCCTTTACGCCAGACGCCAGGTCTCCGGCGTCCTCGCCTGGCTCAAGCACCACGGCGCGGACGCCCTGCTGGCCCGCATCGACGCCCGGGTGGCCAAGACTTTCCGGGTTCAGAAGGTCTACTCCTTCGTCCTCGGTCGCCACCTCGCCCATCTCCCGGACGACGGGCCACCGGACCACCGCGCCGCCTGGGGAACCTGGCCGCAGGTCCTGCGACTCCTCGTCGGCCGACCCATCCGGTCAACCGACGCCAATCCGCTCGCATCGCTGCACACCAGCCTAACGCGGGACCGATCACTCATCGGACGTCAGGAAGATCTGCCCCCGCGTACCATTGCCGTCGGCACCGAGCGCCTCATCGTCCATCCGTCGTATGCCGCATTCCAAGTAAGCGCGGGGACAGATGGCCGATCAGGTGGCCCATCCATCCCCGTCACAATGTGAACAGCCCACGACTCGTCAACTATGCCAAGCGTTTAGAGATGGGAGGCGTCGGCACCTCCGACCAGCGACCGTTGTTCTGGCAACGTGGACCGTCCCATATCCCGGGTAATGGTCGCAGGGTCATCCAGAACCAA
>CADCWH010000296.1 GCA_902806395.1 uncultured Thermomicrobiales bacterium
ATCCCACCCGGTGATCCCCGAGAGTGGAGGCTCCCCATGCAGATGGACCCGTCGATGTGCCAAAGTCGTGCCCAGTTGCACCACTGTGACTTGCTCGCCGAGGCCGAGCGTCGTCGGATGGCGAAGATCGCGATCGGAGGCGTTCCCCAGCACACGTTCGTGAGCCGGACCAGGACGCTGGTCGGTGCGGGGTTGGTTCGGGTGGGTGAATGGTTGCAAGGGACGATCCCCAGCATGCCTGCCATCCCAGAGGGTGATGTGACCACGAGCGTCGAACCCCGCACGGCCGGGTAGGGTCATCGCGACCTAGCTAGACATCTCACCACCGCCGATCTGCGAACGTCGGAGGGACCCGCGCACCGGGTCCCTACCCTGACCGTCCGCTGGGCACGTGCCCAGCGGACGGTATCCCCATGCCCACGAAAACATTCGCCTATCGGTGATAGTCATGGAGATGATGATGCCTAGGCAGATATACGTATTACTCGTCCTCGAAGTTAACAGCAAAATCGTGATATTCGACGGATGCACTAGGGATCCTCGCGACCTAGTCTGGGTCGTGCCGGATGACACGGCGACAGGGCGCGACGAAAGGAGATCGTGATGATGGACACGTTGACGCGGCTGACGAAGGGGCTCGTCGTTTTGGGACTGATCCTCAGTCTGGGGGTCAGGGTAGGGGCCAGTGCCGAGGAGCACGATCGTGAGGAACCGTTCCCCCGCCATTCCAGCCCCGTGGGCGGGCGAACGGAGATTGATCCCTATGACCCCTACGCGCCGGGTCCCCTCACCGAGACGGTCACGGACGGGCCGGTGAACGTCCTTGGGGTGTTCCTCGCTCCGACATCCCGGGGCGTGATGACCCCAGACCAGTGGGTGGACCAATGTCGCCCTGGCGTCTGTCGGGCTTGGTGAGGACCCGCGTGCGGGAGGGGAACTGGTTCTGGTAACCATTGCCCCCCTCCCGCACGCGGACACCGTCATCGCACTCGCGCCCGATGTGGGCACGATGCCCACGAAATCACCACGAACCAGACGAGGTACGCATGATCGACACGACAGACCTCGACGCGCGAGTCATCGAACACCGGACCCGAGTCCAGCGGGTCAATCGCTCCGGTTGGACCAGGGCTGATCCAATCGGCCCCCGCGATCACCACCGGTTCCGCGCCCGGGCGATGCTCTTGATTCGCCACCTGGCCGACTCTGGTCGCCTCTCATATCAGGCGATTGGCGACAGGCTCGACTGGTCAAGGGCGTTGCGGTGGCTGAGGCGTGCGCCATCGTGAGGCCATCCCGCCCCCTCTACTCCCACTCATGCTCCCGTGCTCGTCGGGATAGGGGCCAGCAACCCCTGTGTAGCCGATGGTGACTGCGGTCTGGTTCCGATCCGGGGAGCCGTCGAGTCCGCATAGTTTGCTGGGGGAAGCGCGCGTGGGCCGTCAAGCGGGTGGCGCGGGCGAGCATCGGCGCGGTCGGGACGGAGTCGGAACGATGTACTGGGGCGGTTCAGATGCGGTGGTCCCGAAGCTTCCCCAAGGCCATCGCCGCGGTGTTGGAGGGCGGCGGAACCCGAGGGCCTCGGTGTCATCATGTCTTGGCTGACGCGACCTGACCGTGGTGCCCGAAGCCTGGTCTAACGACTTCCGTGTCCCGGCATGCGTAGCGTCCGCCAACCGGTGCGTTTCCCCTGTGCGGTCAGATCATCCCATGGCGGGGGTTCACGTGGGCTCGCAGGGGCGGTGTGCTCGGTACCGTTCGTCACCACGTGAGGTTCGTGATCGGCCGCTCGCCCCGCACCACCTGGGCGGCGGCCACCGCGATCTGGGTGAAATACGGGATCGCCCTCGTCGCGATGTCCTCGGGCATGATCGCCCCGGTCGATAGGGAATGCGTCTCGGCGTCGAGGAAGGTGACCCCGGTGCCCGGGGCACCGCTGTCGAGCATCGCTCGCAGGGCGTCGAGCGGCACGCGGAGGAGACCGGCGAGTTCGTTCGGGTTGGGGGCGTAGGCAGTCAGCGGTCGATCGTCCCGGAGCAGGTAGACGTCTTGGATCTCGCGGTCGGTGACGCCGCGGGTCGGATCAACATTGGTGACCCGACGCAACCCCAGGAAAGCCAGGCGCTCCTGTTCCGGGATGATGCCGATCTCTTCTTCGGCTTCCCGGAGGGCATCGGCGAAGGTCTCACCGGCCCGGTAATGTCCGCCGACGGTGACGTCGAGCCGGCCGGGGCTGGTGTCTTTGCCGAGCCCCCGGCGTTGGACCAGCAGGAACGCATCACCGTCTGCGTCGACCCCGGTGATCCAGATGTGGAGTGCCCGGTGCCAATCCCCGTCGCGGTGTACGGCATGCCGAGCCTTGACGACACCGGTCGGCGTGCCGTCCTCGGACACCACGTCGAACGGCTCATCGGGGTCCTGCGCGAGGTCGGACGACGCCATGGCGCTCTCCGGTCAGGGGGTGAGGGACCGCGGAGTCTCTCCGCTGGCCGACCGCCGACTATGGCGCCTGGCTGCTGACCACGGTCCCGCCGGTGTCCAGAGCGGTCCGCCACTCGCCGGCCAGGTCCACCACCGGCCCCGAGAAGAGGCCCAGGGCGATCGTGGCGACGACCATGGCCCCGATGCCGAGGTTCAGCATGGTCGTGGAGGCGTGGCGTTGCTCCCCCTCCGGATCATCGAAGTACATCACCGCCACGACGCGGAGGTAGTAGAAGGCGCTGACGGCGGAGAAGATCACCACCGCGACGGCCAGCCACAGGAGATCGGCATCGATGGCGGCCAAGATCACGTAATACTTGGAGTAGAAACCGAGCAGCGGCGGCACGCCCATCAGCGAGACCATGAAGATCGTCATCGCCGCGGCCGCGAGCGGGTGGCTCTGGGCCAGGCCCTTGAAGTCGTCCAGCGTCAGGCCCTGGCCGCGGTGCTGCAGCCAGGCGACGACGGCGAAGGCGCCGATGTTCATGAAGGTGTAAGCCAGCACGTAGTAGAGCAGGCTCGGGATGCCCTGGTCCTCGGTCGTGATGCCGGAGGCGGCCCCGAATCCGCCCGGGGTCCGGTAGGCGGCCAGCCCGACCAGCATGTATCCCGTGTGGGCGATCGAGGAGTAGGCCAACATCCGCTTCACGTTGCGCTGGGAGACGGCGACGATGTTGCCGAAGGCCATCGTCAGCAGGGCCAGGATCGCCAACAGGGTCACCCAGTCCTCACGCAGCGGGGCCAGACCCTGGACGAAGACGCGGATCGCGGCGGCGAAGGCCGCCGCCTTCGGGACTACCGACATGAAGGCCGTGACCGGGGTCGGGGCACCGTCGTAGGCGTCCGGGGTCCAGAAGTGGAACGGCACGGCCGCCATCTTGAACCCGAGCCCGACGGTGACCAGCAGGACACCCAGCAGGAGGGACGAATCGAGGAATTCCTCGTCGCCGGCCGAAGCCTGGAGGGCGACGGCGATCTCGTCCAGGTTGGTCGAGCCGGTGACACCGTAGATCCAGGCCATGCCGTAGGCCAGGATCGCGCTGGCGAAGATGCCCAGCAGGAAGTACTTCAGGGCGCCCTCGATCGAGGTCAGGCGCCGCTTGGCAAAGGCGGTCAGGACGTAGGTGGCAAGCGAGCTGAGTTCGATGCCGACAAAGATCATCACCAGGTCGCCTGCCGAAGCGACCAGAAGCGCGCCCAGGACCGAGAACGCCAGCAGGACGAGAAACTCGCCGATCGGCATCCTCCCCTCCAGCCGCTCGACGTAGCTGGCCGAGATCATCACCGTCAGTAGGGCGGCGACCAGGATGATCACCGACAGGAACAGGGTCAGGCCGTCAGCCCGGAACAGGCCGTAGAACGTACTCTCGGCGGTATCGCGCTGGGCGAAGAAGGCCAGCAGGGCGACGGCATACCCGCCGAGGGAGACGCCGGTCAGCACAGCGTAGTGGCGCTCCCGGGGGAGGAAGGCGTCGAGGAGCAGCAGCACCATCGTGGTCACGAAGACTACGAGCTGCGGGGCGGCGAGGCCCCAGTCCGGATTGGTCAGCGTCAACTCGGGCACGGACGGACTCCTCGGTGACGACCCGCGACGGCGGC
>CADCWH010000297.1 GCA_902806395.1 uncultured Thermomicrobiales bacterium
CCACTGCTTCGGCCGCCTCGATGGTGAATCCGCCATCGAACACGGCTAGGCGGCGAAACAGCGTCTGGTCCCGGGCAGTCAGCAGGTCGTAGGACCAGGCGATGGTGTCCCGCATCGTCCGTTGGCGGGCCGGGCTGTCCCGTCGCCCGTCGGTCAGCAGTGGCAACCGGTGTTCCAGCCGCGTGAGCAGTTGCTGGGGGGAGAGGATGGCGATCCTGGCCGCGGCCAACTCGATCGCCAGCGGCAAGGCATCAACCCGGCGGCAGATCTCCCCAATCACCCCCGCATTCTCGGCGGTCAAGGTGAAATCGGGCCGCACCGCCTGCGCCCGGGCGACGAAGAGTCGTACCGCACCCGACGTCAGTGTCGCCTCGATGGGCGCGTCATCGGCCGCCGGCACGCCGAGCGGAGGGACGGGGAGATCGATCTCGTCGGAGAGCCGGAGCCGGACGCGGCTGGTCGCCAGGATCTGGAGCCGTGGACAGGCCGCCAGCAGGTCCGAGACCAGTGGCACCGCCTCGATCACCTGCTCGACGTTGTCCAACACCAGAAGGAGATGGGTGCCAGCCAGGAGGGTCGTCAGTCGAACGAGGGGCGAGCCCCCACCATTCTCCCGAAGGCCCATGGCCCGGGCAACGGCGCCCGCCACCACCGATGGGTCCATCGTCGAGGCCAGAGACACGAACGCGACCCCATCTCGGTAGGTCGGGCGCAGGTCAGCCGCCGCCTGGAGGGCCAGGCGAGTCTTCCCGACGCCGCCGGGCCCGGTCAAGGTCACCAGCGGCACGTCTTCCCGGCAGAGGAGATCACGAAGGGTCGCCAGCTCTCGCTCTCGCCCAATCAGCGGGGTGCGAGGTGAGAGGAAGACCTCGACGTGATGCGGGAGCGCCATGTCGGCCATCGGACCGCTTACCCCCTCGCGGTCGCCATATCTGATCCAAGCATCGTTGCAGAAGCGGCGCCCGGCGTCAATGACCTATTCGTCGGGGGCTGTCGTCTCCCCTGCACTGGTCCCTTCATCGACGCATCGACAGGGCAGCGTTGCGGGGCATTCCGGCCTCACACCGACGAACTGAGGGGAGCCGGGCTGTGCGGATTTCGGACGTTTGGAGCGGTGCCCCATCGTATTCCCCGGCCGCATTGACCCGGGCCGGGGAGTCGCCGGCAATGCGCTCAAGCGCATAGATTGCCCCGAGCCGGATCTCAAGCCTCGGATTGCCCGCATCGTCAGTCGCCCCAAGTTGGTCGATGGCGCGCGTGAATCGCTCGGTGATCTGGCCCTCACGGTTGACGAGGACGTTCCTGGCAGTCCAGTAGGCACCGTAGGCCAAGATAGCGCCCCCGGTAATCTGCGCCACCTTGCCGATCAGATCGGCCCGCTCTGCGGCGGTCGTTGGTCGGACGTAGTCGTTAGTCCATGCCCACGCCCACCACACGAGACCTAACAAAATCAACAACCCGACGAGGGGATATCGGCGGGCAAAAAACATGGTGAGTAGAAGGCCGAACGCGTCAACTTTGCCGTATGCGTAGTTCCACCATGCGGATATTCGAGCAGCTGCCCGACCAGAAAACATGCCGACAGGCGTCCAGATTGCTGCAAGATGTTTGCGCACCGACGGACCCTGCTTTATGCTCGCGCCACTCCTTTTGAGGTGGGATCGATGCTATCACGTTATCGAAAACCTTAAGATACTGACACTCGATCTGAACCCGACTGCTAGGAGGTTTCCTGGCACATCTGCCGCCTCCGTCCATTCATGAAATGCACGACCTCGCGTCGGACCCACGTGGGGACTGGTGCTGCGCCGGGGTGCACTTCGTCGCGCTGACCGGCGCAATTCTTAGCCGCCGCGCCGGGCAGCACGTGGGGACGGTCATCTTTAACCGGACGTCGGGTGGGAGTTCCAGGTCCCCGTGACGGGGCAGCGCCGCGCCTCGCCGACCCCCCGCAACGTCGTGCTGACGGAAGGCCATCGCGGGTGGAAGATGCCTCGAGGCCCGCCCGGGCGTGGCGGAGGGTACGAGGTGGAGATTAGGATGGGCGGAATGACGACGTTGATGAGTGCCACGCCGGCATTACCGGTTCGCGATGTGCCGAGCGCGGTCACGTTCTACCGCGAGAAGCTCGGGTTCTCGGCGGTCCATGTCGACGGCGGGTTCGCGGTGCTGCGGCGGGATGGGGTCGAGATCAACCTCTGGGAGGCAAACTCGCCCACGACACCGGGCGCGGAGCCGCAGCTGGCGGGGAGCGGGTCGTGCCGGGTCCGCGTGACAGGGCTACGGGATCTCTACGCCGAACTCCAGGGGACGGGCGTCATTCCCCCGAACGGCTCGCTCTCGAGCCAGTGGTGGGGTGTCGACGATTTCGCGACGCTCGACCTCGATGACAACCTGATCGGGTTCTACGAGCCAACCGCTGCACCCGCTAACGACAGCCAGCCCGGCCACAACGCCCCGAGACAATAACCGCGAGGCGTTCCGAGGCCCTGCGACGCGCCGAGGTGGCCAGATGGCACGG
>CADCWH010000298.1 GCA_902806395.1 uncultured Thermomicrobiales bacterium
GGCGAGGTGGGGAAGGGGACGGTTGGCTGCTGGGACGTGTCCCGTGGGGCACGCGGTGGTCTCGGCTCCATGCGTCCCTCGTCCCCGCGCGGTCGTGGGTGGCTGGCCACGCCGGTGGCGCGACTGACCCCCGCCCGCCACAGATGGGGTGTGATGCGATCTGGGTCCTGGCGAGACGGTCCGTCTCGAGTCCGGAGGGCAGTATACGCGGCCCTAGGCTCCCGACCGATGATCGGATCGACGTGGGATCGGGCCGCTCCCACGTTAACGCGCGATACGGGGGCATCGGTTTCGTCCCGGCCCCGCTGCCTCAGGCCCCGGCGGCGAATTCCTCGGCGGTCAGGCCGTAGACCAGCGTGTCATGGAAGGTGCCCTTCGAGTAGGTCATCCGACGCAATCGTCCTTCGGCCTGGAATCCGAGGCGCTCGTGGAGCCGCCGCGAGCCGTCGTTGAAGCCGTAGACATGGACGGTCACCTTCTGGTAGCGCAGCTCTTCGAAATAGAAGCGCAGGACGAGGCGAATGGCCTGGGCCGCGTAGCCGTGACCGCGGTGACCCACACCGATGGCGATGCCGTAGCTGAACGTACCGTGGCGACGGTCGCAGCTATGGGTGTTGATGGTGCCGACCGGGACGCCATCGTGGCGCTCGATCATCCAGCGGTACTGGTCATCCCGACCATCCTGGGTGGCGGCCTCCTCGGCCCATCGCCGGGTCGACTCGGCCGAGCGGGGGAACGGGATCATGTAGGATGCCCGGTTGGCCTCGTCGTCTCGATCCCAGGCGTCGAAGGCCAGCCAATCCTCAGCGACGATGGCGCGGAGCCGGATCGTCTCGCCCTCCCAGACGCTGGCCGAACCACCGGGACCAAGTCGGGCGCCAGAGGAGTCGTCATCGAGGGTACCGTCGCGGTCGGCGGAGAGGCTGCTCTCGGGCGCGGTCATGGGTGATCCGTTCATGGTCAGGGAGCCGCACCGTGGGCTCTGGTCGGGGCGGTCGGCGGGACCGCATGGGAGTGGTCCGTCCCGTGCGGCCGACCGGGACGGACCACTCCCCGATGCACAAGGTATCCGAGACCGGCTAGCTGTCCCGGGATCGGGACCGGCCCACGGCGTCGCGCCATGTCTCGACCATGGCGTCTCGGTCGCTGGCGGCCATCGCCGGTTCGAACCGGCGATCTTCTCGCCAGCGGTCCCGGACCTCGTCCTGGCCCTGCCAGACGCCGGTGGCGAGGCCGGCCAGGTAGGAGGCGCCGAGGGCGGTGGTCTCGGTCGTGGCAGGGCGGATCACCGGCACGCCGAGCACGTCGGCCTGGATCTGCATCAGGAGGTCGTTGGCAGCGGCCCCGCCGTCGACCCGTAGTTCAGCCAGGGTGATGCCGGAATCGGCCTCCATGGCCACGATCACGTCGCGAGTCTGGAGGGCGATCGCCTCCAGGGTGGCGCGGGCTAGGTGGCCGGCCGTCGTGCCGCGGGTGATGCCGGTGATCGTGCCCCGGGCCCCAGCGTCCCAGACCGGGGCGCCGAGCCCGGTCAGCGCGGGGACGAAGGCGACGCCGCCGCTGTCCGCGACGGAGGCGGCCAAGCCCTCGATATCAGCCGCCTCGCGGATGATGCCGAGGCCGTCGCGGAGCCACTGCACGGCCGCGCCGGTGGCGAAGATCGCCCCTTCGAGGGCGTAGTCCGTCCGGTCCGGCAGGCCCCAGGCGACCGTGGTCAGGAGGCGATGGGCAGAGGTGCTCGGGGAGGGACCGGTCTGCATCAGGACGAAGCTGCCGGTACCGTACGTGTTCTTCGCCTCGCCGGGGCGGAAACATGCCTGGCCGAAGAGGGCCGCCTGCTGGTCGCCGGCGATCCCGGCGATCGGGATCGGGGCGCCGAACAGGTCCGGATCGGTCTGCGCCACTACGCCGCAACTCGGGACGACCCCGGGCAAGATGGCGGCCGGGATAGCCAGGTCGCCGAGGAGTTCATCGGACCATGCGAGGTCGTGGATGTCGAAGACCATGGTCCGCGAGGCGTTGGTGACATCGGTGATGTGGTGGGTGCCGCCGGTGAGGGTCCAGAGGAGCCAACTATCGACGGTACCGAAGGCGATCTCGACGGACGCTGCCCGCCGCCGCAGCTCGGGATCGGCGTCGAGCATCCAGGCGACCTTGGTGGCCGAGAAGTAGCTGTCGGGGACGAGGCCGGTCCGGTCCTGGACCGCGGCGGACATCCCCCGCCCTTCGAGCGCCTCGACGACTGAGGCACTCTGGCGGCTCTGCCAGACGATGGCCGGGGCGACCGGCTCGCCGGTCCGACGGTCCCAGAGGATGGTGGTCTCCCGCTGGTTGGCGATCCCGATCGCGGCGATGTCCGCCGCGCCGATCCCGGCTGAGGCCATCGCCTCCCGCGCCACGGCGAGGGTGTCGTCGCGGATGTCGCGGGCGTCCTGGTTGACCCACCCGGGATGGGGATAGGTGACGGCGAGAGGTCGCTGGGCCATGCCCCGGACAGTCCCGTCCCGCCCGAAGAGGATCGCCCGGCTCGACGTCGTCCCCTGGTCGAGCGCGAGGACGAGGGGACCATCGGCCCGCTGACCCTCTGCGACGTTCGTCATCTCCACGTTCTCCTTCCCCCTTGATCGGGGCAGCCGCCATGCATTGGCCCCCAGCGCCCGGAATCATCATACGGTCACGCCTTCGGCTCACGTCTTGGTCTCGCATCGATGAGGAGACATGGTCACCGTCGAGGCCTGAACAGGACGGGTGGCACCCTGCGGAATGTGCTCGCCAAACGTGCACGGGGAACGCATCGCGACCGCCGTGATGAATGGGATCGGGAGTTTCCGAGGCCCGAGCGGTCGGGAGAGCAAGGGTCCGGCCGGCTGGGTCAGGCGGGCGAAGCCATCGGGTTGCTCGCGAGCGTGGGTTCTGACCAGGCGATCCGGGCCCGGTTCGCGGGGATGAACGAGAGCTTTCGATAGACCGAGCACCCGGGATTCGCATTGCCGACCGTCCCGCCTCGTCGGCTTGGCCACGAGTGATGCCTGCGTCGGGGGTTGACGCCTCATCCCTTCTCGAGATGCTGTCCGACCAACCCCGCCGCCACCTCCAGCCACCCTGGTTCACCCGTATCTAGGACGATCGCGGCCGGGGTCTGGCGGAGCCAGGTCTCCTGGTGGCGGATGTAGCGGTGGGTGGCGCGCTTGACACGCTCGACGCCCTCCCGAAGCGACATATCCCCCGCAATCGCCGGGACGAGCTGGCGGTAGCCGATGCTGGACATGGCCGGGGCATCGGGGGCAACGCCGGCGGCGAGGAGGGATTCGACTTCGGCCACGAGGCCCTCCGCCAGCAGGCGGTCGGCGCGGGTATCCACGCGGGCGTAGAGGGCGGCGCGGTCCAAGGTCAGGGCGAGGACCAGGGCGCGGTAGGGGGCAGGGCCCTTTCCGCCGGACTGGGACACCGGCACGCCGGTCGCGGCGAAGACTTCCAGGGCCCGGATCACCCGGCGCGGGTTGCCGGCGGCCCGGTCGGCCGCCGCGGGATCCACGGCACGCAGTTCGGCCACGAGCGGGCCGACGCCTTCCCGCGTGACCCGCGACTCCAACTCCGTTCGACGGGCAGGGTCAGGCGGGACGCGGGGCAGGCGCCATCCCTCGACGACCGCGTTGACGTAGAGGGGAGTGCCCCCCACCAGGAAAGGGATGGCACCGCGAGCCAGCACGTCAGCGATGGCGGCCAGGGCGAGATCCTGGTAGCGGGCCAGGGTCATCGTCTCGGCGGGGTCGAGGATGTCGATGAGGTGGTGAGGGATGCCCCCCCGCTCTGCCAAGGAGGGCTTGGCGACGCCGATGTCGAGGCCCCGGTAGAGATAGCGGGAGTCGGCGTTGACGACCTCTCCGCCGAACCGTCTTGCGAGGGTCACGGCCGCCGCCGTCTTGCCGACCCCCGTCGGGCCGACGATGGCGATGAGCGGTTCGGACGATACGGGCCGGTCGCTGCCTCGTTCATCCGGGCAATGGTGAGTATCCGGGACGCCTGGGCCCTGAGTGTCGGGTCTACCGGGGTTGGGTCCGGGTTGGTCTTCACCATCGTCGGGTGCCGGATCGAGGCGGATGATCCCGGCGCCGGGCCGGTGCATGGTCCGACCCCCATGGAGGTCGGCGGCCGGCCAACACGGCCGGCACGCCGGCACGCCGTCCTGGTCCAGCCCGGGGGCGACGGCTAAACTGGGAGGATACGCATCGGCGGGCACGGGTGGGACGGCTCCGGACGAGGGGGTATCCTCGGGCGTGACCGCGTGACCTTCCCCCGATGATGACGCGCCCCGAGGAGTATGCCGTTGGTCCGATTCATGGTGCAAAGCCTGAAGGTCGCCACGATCGTCGCGATGGCGGTCGTCGTCGCGGTCGGCGGGCGGCAGTTCTTCGACTATTACGTCGACCGGCAGGCTGACCCCGCTGCCGGGCGGCCGGTCGCCTTCAGCGTCGGCGAGGAGGAGGATGGGGCCGTGATCGGTACCCGCCTCCGAGAGGCGGGGCTGATCCGCTCCGAGTTCTACTTCTCGTCCCAACTCCGCCTAACCAGCGGCCAACTCCGCCCCGGGGAGTACACCCTGCGGCGGGGGATGAGCGTCAACCAGATCATCGACCGGATCACCGACGACGGCGACGCCGCTCAGGACGACGCCCAGAACGCCGCGGACGCCTCCGCCCCCCGCGGTGACCAGATCACCTTCCCGGAGGGGCTGCGGATGGAGGAATTCGCCGCGATCATCGAGGACTCCGGCCTGATCGAGGGGGGTGGGGACGCCTTCCTCGAAGCGGCCCGGCAGGACTGGTCAGGGGAGTTCGACTTCCTCGCCGGGGCGCCGTCGGTCGAGGGGTTCCTCTTCCCGGACACCTATACGCTGACGACCGAGATGACGGCCGAGGACGTGGTCCGCCAGATGCTCCAGCAATTCGATGCCGTCTTCACGGAGGACCTGCGGCGGCAGGCGGAGGATCGGGGGCTGACCACTTTAGAAGTCGTCACCCTGGCCTCGATCGTCGAGCGAGAGACGGCTGATCCCAGCGAACGGGGCAGGATCGCTGGCACCTATCTGAACCGGGTCGATTCGGCCGACACCAACGGCACCTTTGGCGCCGACCCGACGGTGCAGTACGTCCTGGGCACCGAGGCCGATTGGTGGCCCGAACTCGAGCCCGACCAGCCGACGGAGGACCCGGCCACCGACTCGCCCTATAACACCTACCGTTATAGTGGCTTCCCGCCGGGCCCGATCTGTAGTCCCGGCCAAGCCTCGCTGGAGGCGGCAGTCAATCCCGAGGATGTCCCCTACCTCTACTTCGTCGCCCGGAATGATGGGACGGGTCTCCACGAGTTCGCCGAGACGTACGACCAGCACCTGATCAACATCGAGACCTACCAGAACGGCGGCGGCTGATGCCGGGGACCGAGAGTCAGGACCGGCCAGACAACGGCGGGCCGTGGCGTCTGGGGGTGATCGGGGACCCGGTCGCCCATTCGATCTCGCCGGCGATCCATGAGGCTGCCCTGCGGGAGACCGGCATCGCCGCGACCTACGAGCGCTGGCACACCCCCAGGGCCGACCTGGTCGCCAGGATCGCCGGACTGCGCGAGGGGGACGTCCTGGGGGCCAACGTCACGGTTCCCCATAAGCAGGCGGTGATCCCGCTGCTCGATGCCGTCCAGTCGCTCGCCCGACGAGCCGGAGCGGTCAACACGATCATCCATCACGGGGACAGGCTGATCGGCGACAACACCGACATTGAGTGGTTCGACGTCGCACTGACCGTCGCCTGCCCGGATGCGGCCGGCCGCTCCGCCGTGGTGCTGGGAGCGGGCGGGGCGGCCCGGGCGGTTGTTCTGGCCCTGGAGCAGGTCGGGGCCACGCCGATCACGGTCTGTGCCCGCGACCTGGTTCGGGGGGCGGCGCTGGCGACGGCCCTGGCACCGTCGGTGATCGACACCGCCGGGACCGACCCCGAGACCCTGCGGGAACTCCTCGGGGAGGCTGGCCTGCTGATCAACGCGACGTCGGTCGGCTGGTCGGGGGAAGAGACGCCGGTTCCGGTTGACCTGCTGGCGTCCCTACCGACCGGCGCGGTGGTGATCGACCTCACCTACCGCGATACTGCCTTGCTGCGGGCGGCCCGGGCGCGCGGCCTGGCGGCGCACGATGGGTTGGCGATGCTGGTTCACCAGGGAGCGAGGGCCTTCACGCTCTGGACGGGTCTGGCGGCCCCGGTCGAGGCGATGTTCGCGGCGGCCGAGCGGGCGCGGGAAGGGTAGGGCACCGTGGACATCGTGTTGACCGTCGTCCTGGCGGTCGTCGGCTGGTTCGCGGGAGCGGCGGTGTGGGTCGTGGCCCACGCCCAGGCGGCGAAGCGACCGCCTTTCTCCGGTCCGGCCTGCGACGCCTGCGCCGCGCCGCTGAGACCGCGGGCCTGGCTGCCGCTGCTCGGCTTCGGCTTGGCCCGTCGCTGCGGGGCGTGCGGTCTGGCGCAGTCCGCCCTGCGCCCCCTGTTCGAACTCGCGGTGGCCGCCTTCTTCGCGGTGCTGGCGCTGCGGCAGGGTCCGAGCGTGGACCTGCTGGCGGCGGTCCTCTTCGCCTTACCGCTGCTGGTGATCCTGCTGGTGGACTGGTGGACCAAGCTGATCTACACCAATGTGATCGGGGCCGGGCTGTTGCTGGGGTTCGGATTCGCCCTGATCGAGGGCTACCGGGCCCTGATCAACAGCCTACTCTCGGCCACCGGTGCGGTGCTGGTCTTTGGCCTGCTGTTCGTGGTCGCGGCCCTGGTCTACCGCAACATCCGCGTGGTGCCGTTTGGACTGGGCGACGTCTACCTAGCGGCGATGATCGGGGCGATGGTCCGCTACCCGGCGGTGGTCTCGGCCCTCTTCCTCGGCATCTTCCTGGCCGGGATCATCCTAATGCTCCTGCTCGCGACGAAGCGCGTCTCCC
>CADCWH010000299.1 GCA_902806395.1 uncultured Thermomicrobiales bacterium
ACGCGGCAGCGGCCGGGTCCGGCGGGACCCGGAGGTTGTCCTCGACCTCGGCGGCCGCGGCGGAGGCCTCGCCGGCCACCACGGCACGCAGCCCTGACTCGCCGCTGCGGCTGCGACGGGGGACCCGAGTGACTTCATGAGCATGGTGCGGCGGTTGTCAGCAATGCGACGAGGCAAACGCTGGGAGCCGCTGTCTGACCAGGGTCGTGCGTGGTTCGCGCACTTCGCCGCCGATGGCGGCCTAAGGTCGCTGCTGGCTATGCCTGGCGAACGAGGCCGGTCTGCCGGCGCCGTCCCACGGGTGCGAGTATGATGTACGTACACCATGCTTCGTAGGCGCTCCGGACGGCGGCTCTACGTATCGAAAACCTCAATCCGAGACGGTGAAGGGACGTGCTGGCCCGAGAGCCGTGACTCGGACACGCAGGTGGGCGTCGTTGCTAGGTTAGCGGCGCTGGTGGCATCGCCGGGACCGACGGGGACGAACGGATCGAGCGACGACAGGGTCGAGGGGACATCGCCGTGAACGAGTTCGCACACCTGCACCTCCACACCGAATACTCGCTGCTCGACGGGATGGGTCGTATCCCGGAGTACATCGAGCAGGCCAAGGCGTCCGGGCTGCACCACCTGGCGGTCACCGACCATGGGGTGATGTACGCGGCGATGGACTGGTACAAGGCGGCCACCAAGGCGGGCCTGCACCCGATCATCGGCATGGAGGCCTACCTCTCAGAGGGGCCGGTCGCGAAGCGGGAGCGCAAGTCGTACCACTTGTTGCTGCTCGCCGAGAACGAGGTCGGATACCGGAACCTGTTGTCACTGGCGACGAGATCGAACCTGGAGGGTTACTACTACCGGCCCCGGATCGACTTCGACATGCTTTCGACCCACTCCGAGGGGCTTATCGGGACATCGGCCTGCCTTGGTGGCCCAGTCGCTAACCACTTCCTCCACGGCCAACCGGCCAAGGCGCGGGAGAACGCTGGAAGACTGGCCGAGATCTTCGCTCCCGGCCGGTTCTTCATCGAGGTCCAAGACCATGGCCTGCGGGAGCAAGTCGAGACCAACCGGGAGCTGATTGCCCTCGCCCGGGCGATGGACTTGCCCCTGGTCGCTACGAACGATGTCCACTATTGCAACCAGGAAGATTCCCCTGCCCAGGACCTCCTGATCTGTGTCCAGACCAACACGACCCTGGCCGACCCCAAGCGGCTCAAGACGGACAGCGACCAGTTCTATCTGAAGAGTGCCGAGGAGATGGCCCGCGTCTTCGGCGAACTGCCCGAAGCACTCGCCAACACCATCGCCATCGCCGAGATGTGCGAGTTGGATCTCGGCTTCACGGGTTACCACTTGCCGCACTTTGACGTTCCCGACGGCTTTTCCGCCGACGGTTATCTTGAGCACCTCTGCCGGCAAGGGGCTCGCCAACGGTACGGGCACACGGATGGCGTGGTGGGTGAGCGGCTCGACTACGAACTCCGCGTGATCCGCGAGATGGGGTTCACCAATTACTTCCTCGTGGTCTGGGATTTCGTCCGGTTCGCGAAGGAGAACGGCATCCTGGTCGGACCGGGCCGAGGCTCGGCGGCCGGCAGCATCGTCTGCTACACGCTTGACGTCACGGCCCTCGATCCCCTCAAGTACGACCTGATCTTCGAGCGGTTCCTCAATCCCGACCGTATCTCGATGCCAGACATCGACATCGACTTCGCCGACGACCGCCGCGACGAGGTGATCGCTTACGTGGTCGCCAAGTACGGCGACGATCGCGTCGCCCAGATCGCCACCTTCGGCACCATGGCCGCGAAGGCGGCCGTGCGGGATGTCGGGCGGGCCATGGGTCGAAGCTTCGCGGAGACCGACCGCGTCGCCAAGCTGATCCCCGTCGGACCCGGCATCACCATCGACGGGGCGATGGGGCGGGTCCCAGAGTTCCAGAAGCTCTACGACGCTGACGCCTCGGTCAAGGAACTCGTCGATGCCGCCAAGAGGGTCGAGGGTATCGCCCGCCATGCGTCGACCCACGCCGCAGGGGTGGTCATCTCCCGGGATCCGTTGATCCAACACGTACCGCTCCAGCACGCCGGTGGGAAGAGCGACGGCGACATCACCACCCAGTATCCGATGAGCCAGCTCGAGGACCTGGGCCTTCTCAAGATGGACTTCCTCGGCCTGAAGACGCTCTCGGTCCTGGGGCGGGCCGTCGAGCTGGTCAACCGCGATGGCCACGACCTCGACCTGGAAACGATCCCGCTCGACGACGAGGAGAGCTACGCGCTGCTGCGGCGGGGAGAGACGGTCGGCATCTTCCAATTGGAAGGTGGCATGACGACCCGAATGACGACCGACGTCGCGCCGACCTGCTTCGAGGACTTGATCGCCCTGATGGCCCTGATCCGGCCTGGGCCGATGGAACTGGCTCCTGACTACATCGCTCGCAAGCATGGTCGGGAGCCGATCGAATACGCGCATCCCCTGATGGAGCCGGTCCTCTCCGAGACCTACGGCATCGCGCTCTACCAGGAGCAGGTGATGCAGATCGCCAACTCCCTGGCCGGGTTCTCGATGGGGGAGGGCGACGGTTTGCGCAAGGCGATGGGCAAAAAACTGCCCGAGGAGATGGCGAAGTACCGCGCCCGCTTCGTCGACGGTTGCGCTGGGAACGGGATAGCCAAGGGGTTGGCCGGCGAGGTCTACGACATGATCGAGCGCTTCGCCGGCTACGGCTTCAACAAGGCCCACAGCGC
>CADCWH010000300.1 GCA_902806395.1 uncultured Thermomicrobiales bacterium
ACCATGGCCAGGTGTTCCCAGACCAGTTTGGAGAGGTCAGCCAGGCGCTGGGTGCCCTCGACCTCGTCGGTGAGGCCCTTCGACATCAGGGCGATAGAGTAGGCACCCCAGGGGGCGTAGACGATGCCAACATCGTTTCGGACGGACCGAGTCGAACCAGTCTTGTGGGCGATTTCGGTGCCCTCGGGCAGATGGAGCGGGATGATCGTGTTGTATTTCTGGCGCTTCAGGATATCGATGGCCATGTCACGGCTCGTGGGAGAGAGGCCATCGCCGCGCTCGATCGCGACCAGCAGGGCCACCATGTCGGCTGGAGTACTGGTCACGTTGCGCTCGTCAGCGGCGTAGGCGATGGAATCAGGATCGAAGGCGGTGGCGCGCAGTGCGTCGCGCAGGGCCTCATAGGTCGTCGCGGGGTCGTCGGGGTCCAGGTCGGTGGCGTGGCAAAAGATGCCCCGGCAGCCGAACGGGACAGAGGTTTGGGCCAGTTCGAGGCGGTCCAGGTCCGCCCGCAGACGACCCACGCCGACCAGGTCTAGGAGGAGATCGGTGGCCAAGTTGTCGGAAACGACGGTCATCAGTACGGCCAGGTCGCGGACGGTCGGGGCCAGTCCGGGATCAAGATCCTGGAGGACGCCGGAGCCGGGCACGCGCTGGTGCGCGCCGACGGTGACCCGGTCGGCGAGGTCGACCTGGCCAGCGTCGGCCAGGCGCAGGAGGGCATAGAGGAGGGGGACCTTGAACGTCGAGGCGGCCGGGAAGACCTCCCGCTCGTTGACGATGAGCGTCGTGGCGGAGACGAGGTCGTGGACGGCGAGGCCCACGGTGCCGTCGAGGCCCGCGAGTGTCGTCATGACCCGGCTCGAGAACGTCGCCTCGACATCGTCGGTCGGATCGAGTCTGATTGCGGTCTCGGACATCGTGGTCTCTGTCATCGTCGCGCTCCCTCCGACCCCAGGGGTTGCCATGGGTCATCGTGCCAATCCACGCCCGACCCCGGGCCAGCCGGACCACCTGCGGAACTCACTGACCGGACATGAGGCGATTCCCCCCTCCCGGCCGCCTCCCAACGGTCGACTCACCCATCGTCGCATGGCGCGGGAAAAGGCGTAAAGCGGGATTAAGGCGGGCTGGTATACTGGGTGTACACCGGACCCGGCAGCAGAGTCGACCGC
Organism: uncultured Thermomicrobiales bacterium; assembly: GCA_902806395.1. Next base: position 1,176 of record CADCWH010000300.1, read on the forward strand.
GACGGTAGCCGCGGTCCCGTGTGACGATCGACCCTACCGGCGAATCGGTCGCCGGCGTCCCGGGGCATAGGTAGAGGTCATCCCACCATGGACCAGGAGCGACGCTCCCTCTTCCCCGAGGAAGAGGCGGTAGCGGAGCCCGGGATCTATGGGTGTCCGATGCTGATCCGACCGCATCACGATCTCGGCGGTCGCCGTGTCCCAACCATGCGCTGTGCACTCGGTTGGGCACTGCACGACGAGGGCGAGATCGACCGGTGCGCGAGAACGGGATCAGTCGCGGAGTGCTGGAAAGTCGATCCGGCCCTCATCGAGGTCGTTCCCCGACCGGGACCGAGACCGCACGTCGTCCCGGGACCGGTGGCGGAGACGTCCGAGAACGTCCGGATCGCGGGCGATTAGGACGCGAGTCCGACCGGCCGCGACCCCCACGTCGGGGGTCCGGTGCACCCATCTCATCCCAGGTTTCATGCACCGCCCCGGCACCTGCCGGGGCGGTCATCGTTTTCTGATCAAGATGATGGGGAAGGACCGGGTGGGGATCGTCCAGGACCCAACGGAACGGCCCTGCGGGCTCAACTAAATACGACTCTGACCGGCAATCGACGACCGGCAATCGACCTCAGCCGACCGGGATCGGGTCGGTGGGAGCGTTGGCGCGGATGAATGCCTCGACCTCGGAGGGCGGGGTCGCGCGCAGTGTCAGGGCGGCGTACTTGAGATTACTCGGCAGGTAGAGGTGGAAGTCGGTGATGATCGGCTCGACCCGCTCTGCCTCAGCCCACCATTCGTAGAGTCGGGGCAGCCACTCGAAGGATTGGGCTTGGACTCGCCAGAGGGCAACGCCGGCGCCGCGCTCGTACGTGAGGGCCTCGCCGAAGTAGACCGTGCCACCCCCGTCCTCGATGATCCGGAGGACATCGTCGTAGTGGCGTGGCGATCCCTTGAGGGTGAAGCGCCAGCCACCGGGACCCGCTCCGGCCGTGGTGGTGTCGGCGGCCCGCCGCGTCTTGGCATCGGTCCCCGACCGCCGGCCGAGCAATGGACTCATCCCGTCTCTCCCGCCCTGTCCCTGGTCACGTCCGTGTGCAAGATCGTCCATTGATGATGCACCCGCGAGGAGAGCATCATCGCTCGCATCGTCGGCATTGTACCCGCGTTCACGCTGGACCGGCGTCCCCGGGGGCCGGTCCCGTTTGCATGGCGGACGCGGTCGGGTCGATCCCCCGCCGAAGGGTCGCCAGCGCGCCGGTCAGGAGGAGGACCAGCGGGCCTCCGATGCCGACGACCAGTCCGGCGAAGACGAACAGGAGCGGTGCGCCGAGGGCAGGGATCACCAGCCCGACGATGCCGAACCAGGCCGCGGCGGCCAGGGTGATGATCGCCGACCAGGCGGCGTACATCCGGCCCCGCAGGGCATCCGGCACGGCTTCGACCAAGTAGGCCTGCATGGCGATCACGGCCCAGGCATCGGTGAAGCCCAGGGCAAACCAGCAGGCGAAGACGACCCAGAGCGGTGGCACTAGCCCGACTGGCAAGAGGAAGAGAGGCCCGAGGTAACCGATTGCCAGGAGGCGGCGACGACCGATGCGGGGCTCGAGACGGTTGCCGACCAGGGCACCGACTGCCGCGCCGCCGGCGATGGTCGCCATCAGCAGGGCGAACACCGTCTCGGCCCGGTCACCGAGGGCGATCGTCTCCTCGGTGTAGACCACCAATCCGATGACGAAGAGGGTGCCGATGACCTGCCAGAGGATCTCGGCGAACGTGATCCCCCGGACGACCCGGTTGGACCAGATGACGCCCAGACCGGCGAACAGCTCGGACCGGCGGCTGACCGGGGCGATACCCGCGGTGGCCGCAGTCACCGGGTCGGCGGTCGGGAGGCGCAGGCGCCAAATCAACGCGGCGGACGTCGCGAAGCAGAGCGTCTGGAGCCAGAAGGTCCGGGACGGTCCGGCAGACGCGACCAGGAGGGCCCCGAGCGCCGGACCGATTACCCGGATTAGCGACTGGCTGACCTGGACCACGGCCAGGGCGGGCACCATCAGGCCGGTGCCGGCGATCACTGGCACGGTCGCCTGCTCGGCGGGCCGGGCGACGGCGTTGCCGATCGAGACCAGGGCGGCCAGCACGGCCAGTTGCCACAGGGAGGAGGTGAATGGGATCAGGCCGACCAGGAACGCCCGTCCCAGGTCGGCAGAGAACATCAATCGACGTCGGTCCATCCGGTCGGCCAGGAGACCGGCGACCGGGGCGAGGACGACGCGGGGCAAGGTCTGGATGACGAAGAAGAGGCCGAGTAGGCGGGCCGAGCCGGAGAGGTCGTAGACCAGCAGCGGCAGGGCCACCTGGGCGACGGCCTCGCCGAGACCCCCGGCGGCCTGGGAAAACCAGAGCAGGGCGAACCCGGGGCGACGGAAGATGGCGCGGATGCTCCGGTCGAACGGTGCGTCCAGTCCGGGATCGGAATGGTTCTCATCACCGGACCCCCGTTGGCGCGACATATCCCCCGTAGTATCGAGCGTCCTCGCCTCATTCCCCGCTAGGACGGCCTCTTCCGAC
>CADCWH010000301.1 GCA_902806395.1 uncultured Thermomicrobiales bacterium
ATCAGCGACCCGACGACCAGCTCCGGAAGTGGGCGAGCAGAGCCTCCCGGGTCGCCGGCGGGAGATCGTCGGGCGTGATCGCGCCGAGGGCGACGATCGTCAGTCGCATCTGCTCGACATACGCCGGGCAATAGGGGCACTCCACCAGGTGCTCCTCGAACCGTCGTTCGGTCTCTGGGTCGAGGGCCATGTCGAGATAGTCCGTGACCAGTTCGACGAGTTCTTGACAGGTCATTTCGGTGCTGGTGGCGGCCACGCCGTTGGTCTGGTCAAGAGGCATGGGAAACCTCGTCGGGTGATTGGAGATATGGTTCGATCACCTGTCGAATCCGGGACCGCGCCCGGTGGAGAAGGACGCGCTGGTTCGCGGCGGTCAAGCCCAGGCTGGTACAGGTCTCCTCCGCCGACATACCGTCGATGTCCCGCATGGTGACAACGGCGCGGTAGTTGGCGGGCAGGTCCTCGATCGCCGCTAAGACCCGGCCGCTGACCTCGTTCGAAAGCAGGTAGACCTCGGGGTCGTCGCCCCGCACCGTCACCGGTCGGTTCCAATGTCCCGCGTCCGGATGTCCAGCACCGAAGAATCGGTCGGGATCGACCGACCAGCCCTCGGCATCACCGTCATCGCCACCGAGGGCCGAGAACGACACCGTCCGCCGGTCTCGGGCGGCACGTCGCTTGGCTTGGTTGACCAGGATGCTGAAGATCCAGCTTTGGAGTCGGGATCGTCCCTCGAACCGATCGAGGCCGTGGAGGACCGCAACCCACGTCTCCTGGGCTACCTCCTCCGCCGCTGCACCATCCCGCAGCCAGACTCGCGCCAGGCGCACCAGCGACGCGTGGTGGCGCCGGACCAAGGTGTCGTACGCATCTTCGTCGCCACTTCGGAGGGCGGCGATGAGAGCGGACTCTGCCGCGTCTGGTGTGTACGAGTCGACTGGGGATTCTCGATCAACGTCCCGTCGACCCCGGGATGGGGAGTCGTCGGTCTGGGGTGGAGACGTGTGGGCCATGTCACCTCGGTCCGGATCGACGGTGGGATCTCATGGTGAGTGTACGCGCCCGGGTCGGCGACGCGGTTGTGTGACGGAGCTTGACGGGTCGGATGGTACACCCACGACGGCTCGACAAGTTAAGGTTCTGTGATGATGAGGGCCATGCGACTGGTTTTGCGGGGGCCGGTTGTAACGCAGCCAACATCTCCGCTGTAACGCGACCCATGGCCTCATCCACACACTCCCGCTTGGGCCCAAGCGCTGACATGGTCCCCAGTGGCGAGCGTCACACGTCCATTGGCCAAGGTGCCGGGACGTGTCGCCGTCGCTCGGACTTCCGGGTTTCCAAACTAGGAGTATCCACCTGATGCGTTCTCACTTGCCCAAGGGGCCGTCGACCTTCTTGAGCCTCGTGCTCGTTGCCTTGGTGCTCGCGTCGAGTGTCCTCACCGCCATGGCCCAGAGTGACGCGACGCCCGAACCGGCCGGGATCGACGAGGTTCAGCCCGCGCCCGCCTCGATCGGGGCGGATGTGCCGCTGACCTACTTCGGCCCGCCGCCATCCGAGGTGGACAAGAACCTCGTGGGCCCCGTTGAACTGCTCCGGTCGGGAGAACTCGACATGGAAGCTGGCACGATCACCTTGCCACTGTATCGTGGTCAGATGACCGACGGCACACCTGTCTGGTACGTGCTGACTGACACGACCGACGAGAGCAACGCCGAGGCACTCGGTCTCAACCACTCCGCCAAGCTCGCCTATGCCAACGTCCCGGGCGCGGTTCGCACCGGGACCCTGGAAAGAGACCTGAGCGTCACCTTCGACCAGGGCACCGTCGACTTCGCGCCGGAGCGCACCGTCACACCGGGCGATGGCGAGAACGCGTTCCCGCCCTCGGCGGCGACGCCAGGTTCGGTCGGTGATGATGCGTATACGCCGCTGGTTCGCATCGAGAACGCGGGCGGACATACCTACAACGCCCCGATCATCGCCTTCGGCGTCGAGGCCGACCAACTGACTTTCTGCGACGGCTCGACGGACCATCGCCTGGTCCACGACCGGGTGGTCTCGATCTGCCCCGACGAGGGCACCGTGACGGTCCAACTGGTCGTCGGGTTCAGCTTCGCCCGCCCCGTCTTCTACGTGAGTTTCGATGCCTCCGACTCCGTCGTGGCGACCCTGGAGGCCTCGACCCACGCTCCGGCCCTCGCCAACATCCAGGTCGGCTTTGACGACGGCGCGTTCAGCGCCGTGGAGCGATTGTTCGTCACCGCCAATGGCCCGACCGGGTCGGACAACCCTCAGCGGCAGGGGCTCAACAGTGCCCTGGCGGGCGAGGGGACCGGTCCCCTCAACCTGTTCGGCGGCGTGCCGACCATCGCCCTCGACTACAGCCCGATGTGGGATCTAAACCTTGGAGTCTGGAGCCAGGAAGCGATCGACGCCGGCTATCGCTCGCGGATGATCGACGAGTTCCAGTTCCTGGCGATGGTCCAGGCCGGCCACATCACCGGGCCGGAGGGCGGTGAGTTTGGTTCGACCGGCTTCATCGTCAACTGCCCGATCGTGGCCCGGCTGCTCTAGCCGATACCGCCAGCCTGAACGGGACCGTTGGGTCCCAACGCGGCACGCCGCCTACGGGAAGGAGTCTTCCCGGCGGCGGCGTCGCCGTGGTTGACGAGCATTCTCCGCCTCGGACCAGGGCTCAGGCCTCTGTACCGCACCAGGCCACGCTCACGGCGGCGAAGGCGCGCACGGCGCGGAGGAGATCCGCGACCGGCAAGTACTCGTTGGTGCCGTGAATGCCCCAACTCGGGTCGCCTGGGCCGAAGACAATGCTGGGCTGGCCCTCCGCCGACCAGTAGTTAGCGTCGCAGACGAACGGTGCCACCATCCGGGCGGGTTCTGGTTCACCAATCGCCGCCATCGCCGATGCGATGGTCTCCACGCCCGGATGGTCGAAGGGTAGATTGACCGGCTCCTTGAGGGGATGGCCGAAGGGGATGTCCAGGGTCGGTGGGTGCTGTCGCAGCCAGGAGTCAGCGGCGGTCACTCGATCGTAAGTGGCGCGGATCTCCGCGACCACGTCGGCGGCGGGCACGTCCGGATAGAACAGGGCCGAGCCCGTCGCTTCGCACGCGTCGGGCACCGCCGTGTCCGGGATCGGGGCGGGTGGCGGCCCGGCATGGATGGTGTTCAGGTTGATGAACATCCCGCCCGGCGGCACGCCCGGGTGCGATCGCCAGAGCAGCCAGTCGCGCTCCAGGTCAAGGGTCGCGAGATGGTACTTGAGCAGATTGTCGACCGCGCTGACGCCCGGGCGCTCGACCCCATGGGGAAGGGCCTGGGCGACCAGGTGGCGGTTGGCGATGTGGGTCGATTTGCCGGGTACGGTCAACCGGAAGTAGACCTCGCCCTTGATCGCGGGGTAGATCGCGAAGTTGGTCGGTTCTGGGAAGATCGCCAGGTCGGCCCGGTACCCGCGCCGCAGCACCGCATTGCAGCCGACGTCTCGACGCCCAGACTCTTCGCCGCAGGTCTGGACCAACGTCA
>CADCWH010000302.1 GCA_902806395.1 uncultured Thermomicrobiales bacterium
AGCGAACCGAGGATGCGGCGCGTTTCCAGTGCGTTCGGGCGGCGTTCCCCTTCGATGTGCAACCGTTTCCCCGAGAATGCCTGGCTGGCGGCATATCGGAAACCCGCTGATCCCTCACCCTGCCCGATTGCTTTCACTCACGTCGTCGTGTCCGGTAAGTGTTTCCCAACGTGGCACAGCACGAATCGGCGCTCGTCGGTGTCGACGTACCAGTACATGCGGAGCGAATTGTTTGGGTTGCCTTTTCCCAGGGCGAGATGCGGGCCGACAGTGATCGGCTGCTGATATCTCCCGTTGTCCCACATGAAGCGATAGTCGTCCCTGTAGAGGCCTCTGGCCGTGACCGAGACATTGCCCCGGTAGGAGAATCCGCGGCTCTGGAATGCCACTTCGAACGTTTCGTTCAGGGTGCCATCATGATAGGCCCGGGCTACCTCACAGATTCCCCGAAGCATCTCGAATGGTTTCTGCATCCCCCCGCTATACGACCCTTCCTCGGCCGCCTCTATGGCGTCGGGCAGGACGACGATGTGAGGCCCACCGAAGCGCGCTACGGCGTCTCGTACCGCGTCCGCCAGCGTGGCCGGGACTGCGTCATCAGCGGCTACCCCCGACGCGAGACCCACCGTCACCGGGTCGACGATCATCCCGCGCAACTTTGCCTGGAGTTGGTAGGTCTCCTCCCTCAACCCCGCCCGCTCTCGCTCGACCAGGTCGTACAGGCGGGCGTTCTCCTCAGCCTCGTCTCGAGCCCGCGCCAGTTCAGCACCCAGCGCCTCCAGCCGGGCAGCGGCCGCATCGCGCGCGTGTCGGGCCGCTCGGAGTTCCTCGACTTCGGCGTCGCGATTCCCGGCCCTTTGCCGCTCGACCGCTCGCTCGATCGCTTCGACTTCCCAATCCCGCCCGATGTGGACCGCCGCGATACCGGCCACCAGTCGAAACACCACCCGGTCGAACCGCCGTCCCACGTCCTCAGCCGCCAGGTCGTCCCTTGTCCAGACGGGATGCCGGAGCGGGTCTTCCCCGGGGTCGAGGCAGGGCCAATACAGCCGGACCGAGCCGGGTACGGGTGTGAGTGCCCCTGGCAATCGCTCGCTCAGGGCGTCGGAGTCAGCCCCGGGCGCGACGGCGACCACTCGTGCCAGGCCCAGCATCGTCCGGCTCACCAGCGCCACATTGACGGGCGGCACGCCATCCAGATCCGGTGTGACAATGATGATCGGGATCATCCGGTCTGGGGCGAGCAAGCGGTCTCGCAACTCAACCACATCGGGGCTATCCACGACCCACGGCGTCGATTCGATCGTCTCCGCGCCGCACCGGACTGCAAAGTCTCGCGCGTAGTGCGCGACGACCCTCGGCGTCTTTCCCTCGACGGGCACCGGCACGACGACCCCGGACGATGAACCAACCGCTGCGCGCACCGTGACGACCGCCGCGCGATCACCATCCCGACCCGGGATGGCGATCTCGACCTGTTCGGACACCGGGGGCCACTCTAAGGGATGGCCAGGGCCGAGGGGTGTCCGCACCAGCGCTCGCCATGCCCGACGGACGGCATCCTCCGAACTCACGATCTCGATCGAAGGGCTCTGGCCAGTGTTCCGGGCGCGCCTAACCGCTCCAGTCACCGGGACGTCTAGCCGGTGGCGAACGGCCACCGCCCGAATCCAGTCTTCAGATACCGCGACGACGCGATCAAGGAACTGCCCCCGGGAATCCCCCGGTCGGGGTTCGACAGTCAACCGTGTCGCGTAGGTGGGCCGCATCGCGCGTTTCCCCGTCCGGGCGGCCGGGCCAAGTCGACACCGCACGCGTCACGGACAGCAATCGGCGGACTCCCATGATCCAATCACGTGTGACTGGAGTATCGTCGCCCCTTCACCATGCGCCGGTTGACGCGATCGTCGACTAGGCTGGCCCCTCCGTCACGTTGATCGCGTGTGCCGTCCGCTCGTCCGTCGGCTGGACATCGTCTGGGACAGGCGGCTCGCTCGCGGCAGCCTGCCAGGCGTGGCCCGGGGCGACGCGGTCGGCCAGGACCTCGATGATGTGACGAGTGGTGCGCGGGGTGAAGTGCTCGATCTGTTGGCGGCAGGAGACGCCGGCGACGGCGATCACCGTGTCCTCGCCGGTCGCGTTGACGGCCGGGAAGAGGCGCTCCTCACCGACCTTCTTCGACACGTCGTAGTGCTCCGTCTCGTAGCCGAACGATCCCGCCATGCCGCAGCAGCCCGCGCCGCTCTCGGTCGCGGCGCAGCCGGCCGTCTTCAGCAGGGCCATGCTCGGACCGACCCCGATCAGCGCTTTTTGGTGACAGTGACCGTGGAAGAAGACCTCCGGTCCAGACTCCTCGGCCCAGGTGATGCCCAGGTCGCCGTCGGCATCGAGCTTCGCGAGGAACTCGTCGAGCATGAACGACTGGGATGCCACCGCCTCGGCGTCCGCGTTGCCAGGCAGGAGGTCACGATACTCGTCCCGCAGGGTCAAGATGCAGCTCGGCTCCGTGCCGACGATCGGGATACCCGCCCGGGCGTGGCCAGCCAGTGCCGCCACGTTCTTGCGGGCCACCCGGCGGGCGTCCGCCACCAGTCCCTTGCTGAGCATTGGCCGCCCGCAGCAGGCTCGCCGCTCCTCGACCACTACCTCGAATCCCGCCGCCTCCAGGAGCCGCACCGCCGCCATCCCGACCCGGGGGTAGTTGTAGGTCGCGAAGGTGTCGTGGAAATAGACCACCTTGCCGCGCGTCCGCGGCGCGACCGGGTGAGCCGCCCGGTGCCGCTTCCAGCGCCGCGTGAACGACCGGGGGGCGAAGGTTGGCAGGACCCGCTCCGGGTGGACCCCAAGCGCCCGCATCGCCGGCCGGGCCAGAGGCGTCCGCAGGCCGAGGTTGGCTAACGGCGCGACCTTCGAGGAGAGGCGTGAGACGGTGTGGATGTGCCCGAAGACCCTGGCCCGCAGGGGGGTGCCGTGCTCGGCATGGTAGTGGGCCAGGAATTCGGTCTTGATCTTGGCCATGTCGACGCTGGATGGGCACTCCGTCTTGCATGCCTTGCAGCTCAGGCAGAGATCCAGCACGTCGTAGGTCGCCTTCGATGTGAAGTCGGACGGGGAGAGGATGTTGCCGGACAGGGCGTTGCGCAGCGCGTTGGCCCGGGCCCGGGTGGTGTCCTTCTCGTCCTTGGTCGCCATGTAGGAGGGGCACATCGTCCCAGCCTTCAGCTTGCGGCAGACCGCTGCCCCGTTACACATCTCGATCGCGGCCAGGAACCCACCCTCGGGACCGAAATCGAGCTGGGTCTTGATCGTGATCGGGTCGTACTTCGGGCCGAACCGGAGGTTCTCGCCCATCGGCGGCGCGTCGACCACCTTACCGGGATTCATCAGTCCCCTGGGGTCGAAGATGGCCTTGAACTCCCGCATCGCCCCATAGAGTTCCGGGCCGAAGATCTTCTCGTTCAACTCGGACCGTTGCAGGCCATCGCCGTGCTCGCCGCTCAGCACACCACCGAACCGCCGGGCCAGTTCGGCCGCCTCGTGCGCCATCTCCCGCATGGCATCGACCCCGGCGACGTCTTTCAGGCTCAGCAGGGGCCGGATGTGCAGGCAGCCCGCCGAGGCGTGGGCGTAGTAGGCGGCCGTCGTCCCCTGCCGGGCCACCATCGACTCGACCGCCCTGACGTAGTCGGCCAGGTGCTCGACCGGCACCGAGACGTCCTCGATCACCGGGATCGGCTTGGCGTCGCCCTTGACGCTCATCAGCAGGCCCAGGCCCGCCTTCCGCACCGACCAGACATCGGCCTGTTCGCGTGCGCCGAGCACCCGACGGGGCTCAGCCATCAGGCGTACCCCGCGCTTCGCCAGGTGCCGGATCAGGTCGTCACACTTCGACGCCAGTTCGCGGTCGTCAGCACCGTAGAACTCCACCGCCAAGACGGCCGCCGGGTCGCCCTCGATGTAGGCGATCTGCTTGGCGTAGCCGGGGGCGGAGCGCGTCAGGCCGATCAACATCCGGTCCATCAGCTCGATCGCCGAAGGCTCGCACTCCAGGATCGCCGGCGTGGCCTCCATCGAGGCCACCAACTCGTCGAACTGGAGCAGGACCAGGGCCGTCTTGGCGGGCACCGGTACCACCCCGACGGTGACGCGCAGGATCGTGCCGAGCGTTCCCTCTGAGGAGGCCACCAACTTAGCGGGGTTGAACGCCTCGTCTGGCTTGGTGAACTCGTCGAGGGAGTAGCCGGTCGCACGCCGCCAGTGGGGCGGGAAATCCCGGGTGATCAGGTTGCGGTGGCGCTCCCGGTACGCGAGCAGGGAACCGCTCAGTCGTCCCAGCGCGTCGGTCTGGCTAGCCCGCGTCGCCATCGCGGCCGGCGTCGCCGCTGATAAATCGACCGTGCCGCCCTGGGCCAGGGCCAGACGGA
>CADCWH010000303.1 GCA_902806395.1 uncultured Thermomicrobiales bacterium
GCCGGCCTCGTGAGCGATGTCGGCCACCGCCCGGATGTCGAGGACATCGATGCGAGGGTTGCTGATGACCTCGGCGTAGACGACGCGCGTCTTCGGCGTGATCGCGCGGCGGAAGTTCTCCGGGTCCGCTGGGTCGACGAAGACGACATCGATCCCCCAGCGCCGCAGCGTGATGTCGAACTGGGTGAAGGTGCCGCCGTAGAGCGTACCGGACGACACGATCTGGTCGCCGGGGTTGAGCATCGTCGTCAGGGCGACGAACTGGGCGGCCTGGCCGGAACCCACGGCGAGTGCGCCGACGCCGCCCTCCAAGGCCGCGATCCGCTCTTCGAAGGCGGCGGTGGTCGGATTCATGATCCGGGTATAGATATTGCCGAACCGCTGCAGGGCGAAGAGCTCCGCCGCGTGGTCGCTGTCCTCGAAGACGAACGAGGTCGTCTGGTAGATGGGCATCGCCCGCGCCCCGGTCACCGGGTCCGGGCGCTGTCCGGCGTGCACCGCCAGGGTGTCGAACCCATAGGCGTGGTCGTCCTCGTCTCCGCGCGGGAGCCCGTCCGGACCCTGCCTCGCGACCTGCCCGTTCGGCGAGACCGGCCCGCCGTCCGGCGGCCGGGGGTGCGTCGTCTGTCCAGCTTGCCCGTGCACGGGATGTCTCCTGGTACCGTTTCTCCGACTGCCAGCTGTCACCTTGGTATTCTTGACATTGTTGATCCTATCCGATATGTTCTCTGGCAGACAACCAAATACGCACCACCTCATCCAGAGGGGCAGAGGGAACGGCCCGATGAAGCCCCAGCAACCCTGAGACCGGCGATGGTCTCGCGGGTGCTAATTCCGACAGGATGGTCCTGGCAGATGAGGGTTTGGCGCGCTGCCGTGTCACCTGTGCCCGGCTAGCCCCCTGACCCCCTCGTCCTTTCCAGGCCGGGGGTTTTTGTTTGGGTAGGCAATGGCGAAGCGACGGGCGGGAGGCGACGCGAGATGGCCGAGACGGTGACGATCAACCGGGTCAGCAAACGGTTCGGGACAGGCGACGATGTGACCGAGGTCCTGGCGGACATCCATTTCCAGGTCGCCGCCGGCGAGTTCGTCGCCATCCTGGGTCCGAGCGGCTGCGGCAAGTCGACGCTGCTGCGGATGGCCGCCGGCCTGGAACGGCCGTCGAGCGGCTCGGTCCGGATCGGGGAGACCGCCGTGGCCGGACCAGACCCCCGCTGCGCGGTCGTGTTCCAAGAGCCGCGACTCTTTCCCTGGAAGCGAATCGCGGCCAACGTGGCCCTTGGGGCTAGGCGGCGACAGGGTGCGGTCGATACCGGCGGCCTGCTCGCCCGCGTCGGCTTGACTGGTTTCGAGCGAGCGTACCCGCACCAGCTCTCGGGCGGGATGGCCCAGCGGGCCGCCCTTGCCAGGGGCCTAGCCGGGAGGCCGGACCTCCTGCTGCTGGACGAGCCGTTCGCGGCCCTCGACGCCCTGACCCGAATGGAGATGCAGGACCTCCTAGTCGAGATCCGGCGCGACACCCAACCGACCGTGTTGATGGTGACCCACGACATCAACGAGGCGCTGTACCTGGCTGACCGGGTCGTCGTGCTGGGGCCCAGGCCGGCGGGCGTGGTGGCGCGGGTGGAAGTCTCGCTGCCCCGACCGCGGGGCCGGGCCGCGCCGGAGCTGGCCGGGCCACGAGAGACCATCCTGGCGGCTATCGGTCTCGCCCACCCGGTCCGCCGTGCGGCCTGACCCCTCGACATCCGCACCGATTCGCGCTTCGACCCACAACGGGCCAACCGTGAACCGATCGCGCCGTCGCCGTGACCAGACTGGCCCCGTCGCCCCAGACTAGCGAGAGGAACCTGTCGTGCAGACCCGCCCCACCGCCACCCCGTCGTCCGCCCCGTCCAGCCACAGGCATCGGGGCAACGCGCCCGCCCACTGGCTGCTGGCGCTCGTTCTCGGGCTCCTCGTCGCCCCGGTCGCTGCCGGGTTGCGGTCCCCGGCCTCCGCCCAAGCGGAGACGATCCGCCTCGACTACGCCTACTACAACCCCAGCAGCCTGGTGCTGCGCCGGTTCGGCTGGTTGGAGGAGGAACTGGGCGCGGCCGGAACCGAGATCGAGTGGACGCTCAGCGCCGGCAGCAACAAGGCCAACGAGTTCTTGCGGTCGGACGCCATCGATTTCGGCTCGACGGCCGGGGCGGCGGCCCTGCTGGCTCGCGCCAATGGCGCCGAGATCAACACGGTCTACGTCTACTCGAAGCCCGAGTGGACCGCGCTGGTCGTCCGGGGTGACTCCGAGATCACCGACGTCGCCCAACTGGCCGGCAAGAAGGTCGCCGTCACCAAGGGAACCGATCCGTACTTCTTCCTGCTCCAAGCCTTGGCTGAGGTCGGTCTCGGCCCGAACGACGTCGAGGTGATCAATCTCCAGCACGCCGACGGCAAGACGGCCCTGGAGCGGGGCGATGTGGACGCGTGGTCCGGGCTGGACCCGTTCATGGCGCAGACCGAACTGGAGCAGGGTTCTCGTCTGCTCTACCGCAACATCGCCTTCAACAGCTTCGGCTTCCTGAATGCGCGGACCGAGTTCATCGAGGACTACCCGGCCGAGACGCAGGTCGTCCTGGCCGCCTACGAGCGAGCACGCCAGTGGATCCTCGACCATCCGGAGGAGGCCGCCCAGATCCTCGCCGAGGAGAGTCAGCTCTCGATCGAGGTGGCCCGCAAGGAACTGGTCGAGCGGACCGTCCTGACCCACGACCCCGTCCCCGGCCCAGAGCACGAAGCTGTCCTGCGGGCCATCATCCCGATCATGGAGACGGGTGACCAACTCTCCCCAGACGCCAACCCCACCGAAGCGCTCGATACGTTGTTCGCTCCCCAGTTCATCCGGGCGATCATCCCCGCTGGCACCCCGGCGGCTTCGCCGCCCGCCTGATGCTTGCCCGAGCCGCTCAAGCCGTCTACCGAACGTCCCGCGGAGGAGCCCGGATGTCGACCGAACCACGCACCCTGGCCCGATCCTGGGTGGTCCCCCGCCGGGACGGTGCCCGGCACGGGCGTCGTGCCCCCTCCTGGCTCCTCTCCTTGGTCGTGCCGATCGCGCTCCTGATGCTGTGGCAGGTGGTGACCGAGCGGGGTATCTATAGCCGGAGCCAGTTGCCCGCCCCCCTCGACGTGGTCGCGGCTGGGCGTCAACTGGCCGAGAGCGATACCCTCGGACTTCACCTCTCGGCGAGCATCGGGCGAGTCGCCCGGGGATTCGCCGCCGGTGCCCTGGTGGCGATCCCGCTCGCCCTCCTGGTCGGCCTCTCCCGCGTGGCCGGCACCATGCTCTCCCCGACTATCCAGGCCCTGCGGGCGATCCCATCACTGGCCTGGGTGCCGCTGCTGATCCTCTGGCTGGGGATCGACGAGGCACCAAAGATTACCCTGGTGGCGATCGGGGTCTTCTTCCCGGTCTATACCAACCTGGTCGGCGGGATCGGTCAGATCGACCGCAAGCTGATCGAGGCCGGTCACGCCTACGGCCTGCGCGGGTTCGCCCTGGCCCGGGAGGTGCTGCTGCCGGCCTCATTGCCGTCGCTGCTGACCGGGCTGCGCCTGGGCCTGGCCCAGGGCTGGCTCTTCTTGGTCGCCGCCGAGCTGATCGCCGCCTCGCGAGGACTCGGGTTCCTGCTGGTCGATGGCCAGAACACCGGCCGGGCAGACATCATCGTCCTGAGCATCGTCCTCCTCGCCCTGCTTGGCCAGGCCACCGACTGGCTGGTCCAGCGCGCTTCCCGCCGCTGGCTCCGCTGGGCGGACGTGTATGGGAGTCGGTAGACGAGAGACGAAAC
>CADCWH010000304.1 GCA_902806395.1 uncultured Thermomicrobiales bacterium
GCGATGGGTCCCCGGTCGCCTTCGCACTCCTGGGACGCTACCGTGGTGACGACCCCGACCGGGCGGCCTGGCGACCCGCGGGCTGGCTCACCGCGATCGCGGTGGAACCCTCATCGCGGAGGCGGGGGATAGCCACCTGGCTGTACGGCCACCTGGTCCGGGCCGGGCAATTGGACGGGCTCGACCCGGTGCAGGTGCGGGTCGGCGGGGGACCCGCTTGGCTCTTCCCGGGGCCGCCGGACGACCTTCAGGGTGCTAGTCCCTTCTTTGGATCGTTCGGTTTCCGGTTCTCCACCTCCGTGGCGGACGTGCGGGCTGACATCTCCGGGTACGCGATGCCTGGGGAGGCACGCCAGTTGCTGGCGCGCCACCGCATCGACTGCCGCCGGGCGACCGGGAGTGACCGGGACGCCCTGTTGCGGTTCATCCTGGAGGAGTTCGGGCTTGGTTGGTGGTCCGGTGCCGATCGCTTCTTGCGGTCGGGTGGCGCCGTGGGGGACTGGCTGCTGCTTACCCAGGACGGCCGGATTGTCGGGATGGCGCACTTGCACCATGCCGGCCAGGCCGTGATTGGCCCCGCGAGGTTCTGGCGGGCGGGACGCCACCAAGGCGGCCTTGGTCCGATCGGGATCGCCTCGTCCCTCCGGGGCCTCGGCCTGGGGCTGGCCTTTCTCCACGCCACATTGTCCGCCCTGCGCGACGAGGGGGTCGACGAGGCCGTTGCGGACTGGACGACATTGGTGGACTTCTACGCCAAGGCCGGGTTCACCACCTGGCGGACCTACGCGACGGAATGACCGTCGGGCATCAGTCTAGGGTCATCCCGTCGGTGTGCTCGGGGCACTCGGGCCGGCCATTCGGGCGCCCTGCCGTTCCCGTAGTGACTCACGTGCGGCTTCTAGCCGGGACCGCCGCCGCTCCAGCGCGGACTCGGCGGCGGCATGCTTCTCCGACGCCTCGATGAACCGGCGCTCGGCCTTGCGCTCGGCCGCGATCAATCGGCGCTCCGCGGCGGCAGATGTGACCAATTCGGGCGCGACAATCACCGCGCCGATGTCGCTGGTGCGATCTGGCGCCGGTGCCTTCGACTTTGCCATGGATGGTTCCTCCCGTCCCACCCGGAGCCAGGTGTCGTTGCCCGAGGCGGGTTGCAGATCTCGTCGTTAACGATATTAAGCTTTGCGTCAACGACGAGCATCACTCGAATCCAGGCGATAAGCTTAGCAAATCTCTAACTTCTCTCGCCCCCGGCGACGCAGCGGTCGGGGAGGAAGGCCGCCGGATGATAGGACGTGAATCGGTCGTCGGCGCGGTCGACGTCGGTTCTAACACGGTGAAGTTGACGGTGGCGAGACGCGCGCCGGACGGGACGCTGGACGTGCTGGCCGAGGATGCCGAGACGGTGCGACTCGGGGCGGGGGTCGTGGCCCGCGGAAGCCTCGCCGAGGATCGCGTGGATGCCGCGATGGTGGCCCTGGCTCGGTTCGCCGCGACAGCCGGAGCGATGGGGGCCACCCGGTTGATCGGGGTGGCGACCGAAGCCACCCGCCGGGCCAGCAACGGACCGGAGTTCCTGCGCCGGGTCCGAGACGAGACCGGGTGGGACTTGCTGGCGATCACGGGGGACGAGGAGGCCGCACTGACCTTCCGGGGGCTCGCTCTGGAAGTGGATCTGGCCGGGCAGGTAACCGTCGCTGACATCGGCGGTGGAAGTACCGAGATCATCGACGCCGTCGACGGCGAGATCCAATCCGCCGTGTCGCTCAGGCTCGGTTCGGGCGCATTGACCGACCTGGTCGACCCGGCAGACCCACCCACCACGGCCGATATCGAGGCGTGTGTGACCGCGGCGCTCGATACCCTGGCCAGCGGGGGTGTCCACGGTGGCTCGGGCGGACGGTTGATCGCGGTCGGGGGCACAGGACAGTATCTGGCCCGCCTGGTCCCGGATGCCCATCGCGTCGGCACGGCGGACATCGGCCGTGCACTGGACCGCTGTCGCGAGGTGCCAGCGGCCGCGCTCGCGCTCCGCCTCGGCATCCAGGAGGCGAGGGCCAGGGTCCTGCCGGCGGGGATCGCGATCGTCCGCGCCCTCGACCAGACGGTGCGGCCCGCGCACGTGCAGGTAGCCCGGAGCGGCCTGCGGGCCGGTCTCCTGCTCGAGGCCTTCGACGCGATGGTGGGGAAATCCTCTGACCCTGGTCCAGGACTCGACGGGGCCTGACGGGACCTCGGGCGACTCGGACGGGACTCTTGCGCCGTTCGGACCGCGACGGGGCGGTCACGATCACGGGAGACGGAGCACCAGGATGACGACCAATGACACGACCAACGTCCCGGCGAGCGATCCAGTAGCGCCGGACGCTCCGTACCGGGAGGCGATGACACACCTGATCGGAGAACGCTGGGAGGCGGTCTGTGCGGCCTTGCCGGCCGCCATCGACGGGACCGACCCGGAGGGTGTCCACGACGTACGGGTGGCGTCTCGCCGGCTACGGGCGGCGATGGACGTGGCCGTTGGTGCCTTCCCGAAGCCCTGGTACCGCCGTCTGCACCGGACGGCGAAGCAGATCACGGCCGCCCTGGGGGACGTCCGCGACCGCGATGTCCTGCTCGGCTATTGGGCCGAGCGGCGCGGAAAGGCCACTGCGACTGAGCGCGCAGGTATCGACCTGCTCATCGAACGACTGGAACGAGAGCGCACGGCGGCCCGAGAGGAGATGATGCGGTTCCTCGCCGGGATCGACCCCGATGCGCTGGCGACCGAGACGCGGCGGCGCTTCCCACGGGCCGGGGCATCAGACGGACGTGCCGGGGCGGACGCTGACGAGTCCGATCCGGCCGTCACAGATGATCGCAAGACCAAGCGGGAGACCGAGGAGCGCCAGACCGCTGGATCGGTCGGGCTGAATGACGAACACGGGTCGGCGACGAGAGACGACGAGACCACGCTGCCTGATAGGTCGGAGATCGAGGCCGCCGGCGAGGTGGGGGACACGGGGGCGGGGGATACGCCGGACATCGCCGAGGTCACCCAGCCGTCCGACCGGACACCGGCCGGCGCCGAACCGGTCAGGAGACAGGGGAAGGACCTATGAGCCGCGCCTGGGACGTGCCGGATATCGACCCCGATGCGCCGATGGCGGTCAATGCCCGGCGAATCCTCGCCGTGCGCATCGGTGAGCTGTGGAGCTACGACCCGATCATGCCGCTCGCCGAACGCACCAGCGAGTTGCACGACGCCCGGATCGCGGCCAAGCGCTTGCGATACACATTAGAGTTGTTCCGGCCGGTCTTCGGCGAGGCTGGGCAAGCGGCCATCCAGGAGATCAAGGGCCTGCAGGAGGACCTCGGCACGCTGCACGACGCCGATGTCCGGATCGCCCTGGTCGAGGACGCGATTGCCACGTTGTCTGGTGCAGCGGTGGCCAGTGCCCCGGATGTCGGGGCGACTGGCGTGGTCGGGAATGAACAGACGGTGACGGCGAACGGGACATCGGACGGTACGAGCTCGACTGATTCTGCCCGGGGGCTGGAAGCGTTACTCGCCAGAGAGCGGATCGATCGAGCCAAGCGCCACGCGGCGGTCGCGAGGCGATGGGCGCGATTGGGCCGAGACGGGTTCCGGGCGGATCTCGTCGCGTTGTCCGCAATGCCCCTCGGGAGGTCGTCTGCTCGGTCCAGCTGATGAGACGTCGCGCCGGGGAGACGTGAGGGTCCAAGCTGCCGACCCGGACCGGCCCAGGACAGCGGGTCTGGGCCCGCTGGCCCAACACCGATCGGTCCCGGCGGTCGTGCCTGGGCAGCCGGGTCGACCGCCGGGACAAGAGGTCGGGTGAGTCACGGTGAGCGGGGACGACGTGGGACCGCGTGCGGGGGGAGGGACGTGAGCGGCATGGTGGTCGGGACGGGACATGCGTCGCTGCGTCCTTCCCTGCCGTACCAGGTGGGGGCGTTAGTCACCCATCTGGCGCTACTCCTGGTCATTCTGTCGTTCTACTCCTGGTTTCGAAAGACCTATTTCCAGGCAGATGCGGAGGTCGCGTTCGGCAATGCGCTGGACATCATCCGGTGGCAAGCGCCCCTTGGGCTGAACATCGAACTGGATCTGCAGCGCCGC
>CADCWH010000305.1 GCA_902806395.1 uncultured Thermomicrobiales bacterium
ACCACCACTGCTGATAGCTCGATCATGCGGGCCGCATTGGCATCCAGCCGAGTCACCGGTCGGCCCGTGATGGTCCACTGCGAGGATGCGGCCCTGGCCCACGGTGCCATGCACGAGGGCGAGGTCTCGGCCAACCTCGGGATTCCCGGCATACCGCCAGAGGCCGAGGAGATCATCATTTCCCGCGACCTGATGCTCGCCCGCCTCACGGGGGGATGGCTCCATGTGCTCCACGTCAGCACGGCTCGGGGAATCGACTTGATCCGGCGGTCCAGAGCCGAGGGCGTCAACGTCACTGCCGAGGTGATGCCTCACCACCTGACGATGGACGACCGCTGGGTCGCCGGAGTACGCCGCCTGCACAACGTCGACGAACCCGACGGCGCGCCGCCGGTGACCGTGCCCGACCCCCAGGCCAAGGTGAATCCGCCGCTCCGCACAGCGGCCGACACCAGAGCCTTGCTCGCCGCGCTGGTCGCCGGAGACGTCGACGTGATCGCCACCGACCACGCCCCGCATACCATGGCTGACAAGGGAAACGGGTCCCTGGCCGACGCGGCGATGGGGATGAGCGGCCTGGAACTCGCGGTCCCCCTCTTGCTGGCCCTGGTCCGAGCCGGACACCTGTCGGTGTCCGACTTGGTCCTCCGGATGAGCAGGGAGCCGGCCCGTCTCTTGAAGTTGCCCGGTGGCACCCTGGCCCCCGGCCAACTCGCCGATCTCACCGTGATCGACCCCGACCTTCGTTGGGAGGTCGGGCAGGATACCCTCCGGACCAAGAGCGCGAATACTCCCTTGCTGGGGATGACGATGCGGGGCAAGCCCGTCTTGACCCTCGTCGGGGGAGAGGAGCGACACCGTGATCACCACAGGACCTAGCCCCGTACCGACCACGAGGTCGGCGACTTCCAAGCCCTATCGACCCGTCACGGACGCCGCCGTGGCCCTGGCCGACGGCCGGGTCTTCCGGGGTCGCGGCTTCGGCGCTCCCGCCGACGCGGTCGGCGAGGCGGTGATCACGACGACGATGACCGGGTATCAGGAGGTTTGCACCGATCCGTCCTTCCGCGGCCAGATCGTCGGCATGACCTATCCCCTCATCGGCAACTATGGGGTCAGTCCCTCTGGCGACCAATCCCGCCAGCCGTGGGTCTCGGGTCTGTTGGTGAGAGAACTCAGCGATACCCCGAGTCACTGGCGATCGACCGGCACACTGGACCAGTACCTCACCCGTCACGGCATTCCCGGGATCGCTGGGATCGACACCCGCGCCTTCGCCCGCCACGTCCGCACCGTCGGCGATACCCGGGCGGTCCTCGTCCGTGACGCCGTTGGACTGGAGGACGCGGAATTGATCGAACGCGCCCGGTCCGCCCCCCTGCCGGGAGAGCGGGACGTGGTCGACGAGGTGATGGCCTCTGGCTCGGAGACTACCGGACCAGAGCACGCCCCGCTCATCGTGATCCTCGACTGCGGCGTCAAGCGCAACATCGTCGATGCCCTGGTCCGCCACGGCGCGCGCGTCACCGTCGTCCCCTATGGGACCGCCTATAGTGAGATCGCCGCCCTCGGCCCGGCCGGCATCGTCGTGTCGCCGGGCCCCGGTGATCCCGCCAATCTCGACCATGGTCTCGATGTCGTGCGCCAGATCGTCGCTGACCGGATGCCGTACTTCGGGATCTGTCTCGGCCACCAGCTCTTGGCCCGGTCGATCGGAGCGACGACTGAGAAGCTCCGGTTTGGTCATCGCGGTGGCAACCATCCGGTCCTTGATCGCGCCTCTGGCCGGGTCACCATGACTTCCCAGAACCACGGATATAGAGTGGACGCCTCGTCGGTTCCGTCCGCCGACGGTTGGCGCGTCTCCCTGTTGAACCTTAACGATGATTCGGTCGAGGGTCTGGCGAACGACGGTCTGCCCGTGATGACCGTCCAGTTCCATCCCGAGGCCTCCCCTGGACCATGGGACAACGACGAGCTCTTTGGGCGCTTCATGGGAATGGTCCAGGGGTCTCAGACGCCATGACCGGGATGACCTCCATGCTTCCTTCACCCGACCACTCAACTTCGACGGGGTGTCTCTCGTGAACGACGGCGAACCGATGACGATGTCCCAGATGGTGACGAACCCGTCCACCCCTCCGCCCACGGTGTCGAGCGTCCTGGTGATCGGGTCCGGCCCGATCGTCATCGGGCAGGCTGCCGAGTTCGACTACGCCGGCGCCCAGGCCTGCCGTTCGCTGCGAGAGGAAGGCATCCGCACCGTCCTGGTCAACTCGAACCCTGCCACGATCATGACCGACGAGGGCATCGCCGACGCCGTCTACATCGAGCCGCTTACCCCGGACGTGATCCGCCGCGTCATCCAGCGCGAGCGTCCGGACGGCCTCCTCGCCACCTTGGGAGGCCAGACCGGCCTCAACCTGGCCGTCCAGGTCCACCGCCTCGGCATCCTTGACCAGTACGGAGTCCGGCTCCTCGGCACCCCTCTGGCCGCGATCGAGCAGGCGGAGGACCGATCCCTTTTCAAGCAGATGCTGGAGGGCCTAGGCGAGCCTGTCGTGCCTAGCGTGATCGCCACCACCGTCCAGCAAGCGGTTGACTTCGCGTCCGTCGTGCCCCTCCCACTCGTGATCCGCCCCGCCTACACCCTCGGCGGGACCGGGGGTGGTATCGCCCACACCATGGACGACCTGCGTCGCATCGCCGGCGGCGGCATCGCCGCCAGCCCGATCGGTCAGGTCCTGATCGAGCGTTCCTTGCTGGGCTGGAAAGAACTCGAGTACGAGGTGATGCGCGACGGTGCCGGCACCTGCATCACGATCTGCAACATGGAGAACATCGACCCGATGGGGGTCCACACCGGCGACAGCATCGTCGTCGCCCCCTCCCAAACCCTCACCGACCGGGAGTACCAGATGCTCCGGTCCTCTGCCCTGCGGATCATCAGCGCCCTCGGCATCGAGGGTGGCTGCAACGTCCAGTACGCCCTCGATCCGGCGTCCATGGACTACGCCGTGATCGAGGTCAACCCCCGCGTCAGCCGCTCGTCGGCCCTCGCCTCCAAGGCCACCGGCTATCCGATCGCCCGCATCTCCGCCAAGATCGCCGTTGGGCGCCGCCTGGCCGACCTCCGCAATCCGATCACCGGCAAGACCACGGCCGCGTTCGAACCGGCCCTCGACTACGTCGTCGCCAAGATTCCCCGCTGGCCGTTCGATAAGTTCGGCCGCGCCGACCGGACCATCGGGACCCAGATGAAGGCCACCGGTGAGGCGATGGCCATCGACCGGTCATTCGAGGCCGCGATCCAGAAGGCCGTCCGCTCGTTGGAGACTCCCGCCGAGGACCTCGCGTGGGAGCAGCCGAGCTGGACGGAAGCCGATCTAGACGACCTCATCCGCCGCCCCAACGACCAGCGCCTCTGGGCGATCATGGCGGCATTGCGCCGCGGCTGGACGACCGACCGAATTCACGCCCTCAGTGCCATCGACCACTGGTTCCTCTCTCGCTTCGAGTGCCTCGTCGGCATGGAGCGAGAGCTTGCGGCTTCACCCCTGACGCCGACCGCCCTCTGGGAGGCGAAGCGGTCCGGGTTCTCGGATCAGCAGATCGCCACCCTCACCGGTCAGGCCGAGAGCCAGGTCCGGAAAATTCGGCACCGCCTCGGCATGCTACCGGTCTATAAGACGGTCGACACCTGTGCCGCCGAGTTTGCCGCCGAGACCCCGTACTTCTACTCGACCTACGAGGAGGAGGACGAAGCCACTCCCCTACTCGGGCAGCGGGCCCTGGTGATCGGTTCCGGCCCGATTCGGATCGGGCAGGGCATCGAGTTCGACTACTGCTCGGTCCAGGCCGCGACCGCGCTGCGCGAGGCCGGCGTTGCGGCGATCATGGTCAACTCTAATCCCGAAACCGTCTCCACTGATTTCGACGCCTCCGATCGTCTCTACTTCGAACCCCTCGACCTGGAGAGCGTCAGCGAGATCCTGATCCACGAGGGAGTCGGCGGCACCCCACCGGCCGCGATCACCCAGGTCGGGGGCCAGACGGCGATCAACCTTGCCGGTCCCCTCGACGAGATGGGCTTCGCCATCCTTGGCACCCCTCTGGACGCGATTGATTTGGCCGAGGACCGCTTCCGCTTCGAGGCGTTCCTGCGGGGACTCGGCATCCCACAGCCCCCCGGCGCGGCCGTCACGTCCCTCCATGATGCCCAGGCCATTGCCGAGCGAATCGGCTACCCGGTCCTCGTGCGCCCCTCGTACGTCCTGGGGGGTCGAGCCATGGAAGTCGTCCACGGACCGGACCACCTCGAGCGCTACATCCGTAATGCCTCGACGATGACGCCCGACCGCCCGGTCTTGGTCGACAAGTATCTCCTGGGCCGGGAATTCGAGGTCGATGCGATCTGCGACGGGGAAGACGTGCTGATCCCCGGGGTGATGGAGCATATCGAGCGGGCCGGGGTCCACTCCGGCGACTCCTTCGCCGTCTATCCAGAGTTGAACCTGTATCCGGCCGAGGTCGAGACGGTCGTGGACTACACGACCCGGATCGCCCTCGGTCTCGGCGTTCGGGGTCTGTGCAACATCCAATTCGTCGTCCAGAGCGGCCGCATCTCCGTCCTGGAGGTCAATCCCCGCTCGTCCCGGACCGTGCCATTCCTCAGCAAGGCCACCGGCGTGCCGATGGTCCAGCTGGCGACCAACGTGGCTATGGGACGATCCCTGAAGGAGCAGGGTTACCCCGGCGGCCTGTGGCCACGCCAGCCCCTGGTCGCCGTCAAGGCCCCCGTCTTTTCGATGGCCAAACTGCGTGGGGTGGAGGTGCACCTCGGCCCGGAGATGAAATCGACCGGCGAGGTGATGGGCATCGACCGGAGCTTTGAGCCAGCGTTCTTCAAGGCCCTGATGTCTTCCGGTCTGGCCCTCCCTGCCCGGGGCGCGCTGCTGATCTCCCTCGCCGACGAGGACAAGGCGGACGGTCTGCAGATGCTTGGCCAGTTGATCCGGATGGGCTACGCGCTGTTCGCCACCGAGGGCACCGCCGCCTTCATCGAGCGCAATGGGATGCCAGTCCAGACGGTCACGAAGCGGATCGGCCGCGGCTCGCCGGACGTGTTGGACGTGATCCTCCAGGGAACCGTGCACGGGGTGATCAACACCCCTGGCCCGGCCGACAAGGAGGTCCTCGATGGCCTCCAGATCCGCCGGGCCGCCGTCGAGCGTGGCATACCCTGCATCACCTCGATCGACACCGCCCGGGCCATGGTCACGGCCATGAGCGGGGCAACGTCGGTCTATACTGTCCAACCGGTGACCGCCTACCGGGAGAGCGGGTTTGGGTATTAGGTTTAGGCGACGGTGGGTCGCGGGTCCATTCCGGGTGGTCCCGGTTCGTCGGGGAATGGTGGTCCGGTGACGGCTGTCCGGGAATTCGAGAGCGAGATCGTCGCCAAGCGACCCGTGATGAGCGACGCCCACCTGGTCGAACTCAGCGCCCCCACCGGCCTCGCCGCCGCCATGCGGCCCGGCCAGTTCGTGGAGGTCCTCTGCCGGGTGGAAGGATCGTACGACCCGCTGCTACGCCGTCCCTATTCACTCTATGCCACCGATCCCGAGCGAGACCGTTTCACCCTGTTGGTTCGCCCCTATGGGCGGGGGAGCGAGTGGCTCAGCCACCAGCGACCCGGGGCGACGCTCGATATCCTCGGACCCCTCGGGAATGCCTTCGAGATCCGTCCCAAGAGCCGCCATCTCCTGATGGTGGCCGGCGGCGTCGGAGCCGCGCCACTGGTGATGCTTTCTGAGCGGGCGGTCGCGGCCGGTGTTGCCGTCACCTACCTGATGGGTGCGATGGACGCGGGCGGACTCTTGCCGGCGTCGTCACTCCCCGCTGCCGTTGAATATCAGGTTGCCACCGAGGACGGGAGCCAGGGGCATCGCGGCTACGTCACCGAATTGGTCGAGCAGTACATCCGGTGGGCCGACCAGATCTACTCGTGCGGTCCGGAGCCGATGTTCCGTTCACTGCGCCGGGTAGTCCACCAGCATCGGGTGACCCGCGAACCCCGGGTCTGGGTCTCGGTGGAGCGGACGATGGCCTGCGGTCTCGGAGCCTGCCTGGGCTGTGTGGTCGAGACCAGGCGCGGCATGCGGACCTCCTGCGTCGACGGTCCGGTCTTCGAGATGGACGATCTCCTGTGGTGACCCTAGCCGCCGCCCGTCCAACGCCGGGGAGGGCACGTCGTGGCTGACTGTGCGGTCGATCTCGCCCCTCGGAACCCGCGCGAACTGCGTCTGATTAATCCGGTCATCGCCGCGTCGGGCTGCTTCGGATACGGCCTGGAGTACGCTGGCCTGCTCGACGTCCAGCGCCTTGGCGCCTTCGTCAGCAAGGGCATCACCCCCGAGCACCGCACCGGCAACCCGATGCCCCGGATCACCGAGACCGCGGGAGGCATGCTCAACGCGATCGGTCTCCAGAACCCGGGCATCCACGGCTTCCTAAAAAAGTACCCCCCGGTCTGGGAGGGGTGGCGAGTCCCCGCCATCGTCAATATCTCCGCCGAGAGCGTCGGCGACTTCGCGATGATGGCCCGTCTCCTCGATGAGACTCCGGGGGTCGCCGGGATCGAGGTCAATATCTCCTGTCCGAACGTCGCTGCTGGCGGCTACTGCTTCGGCTGGGACGCGGCGATGTCGGCTGAGGTGACCAGGGCCGTCCGCGCCGCGACCACCCTCCCGGTGATCGTCAAGCTCAGCCCCGGCGCGATCGACATCGCCGGTGTCGCGCTGGCCGTCGAAGCGGCCGGCGCCGATGCCGTCTCCCTGATCAACACCCTGGTCGGAATGTCGATCGACATACGTCGCCGGCGCCCGGTGCTCGCCAACGCGACGGGTGGCCTCTCCGGCCCGGCCATCAAGCCGGTCGCCCTCCGGATGGTCTACCAGGTCGCCGCCGTGGTGGACATCCCGGTCATCGGGCTGGGCGGCATCATGGGGGTCGAGGACGCGATCGAGTTCTTCATGGCCGGTGCCTCGGCCATCCAGGTCGGCACGATGATCTTTCCCCAGCCCGGTCGCTTGATGACCCTGATCGACGGCATCGATGGCTGGCTGGAGAGTGCGGGCTTCCATGGGCTCGCGGACATCGTCGGGTTGGCGAATGACGCGATGCTGACCCGACGGGCCGTGCCGGCGATCCCGGCCGCCGTATAGCTGGGGGAGAAGTGTAGGTGGACGGGACGACGGATGGAGCCACGTCGGGGCACGGGGCCGACATACTCGATGCACTTCGAGCGTCGGGAGCGCTGAAGGGCGGCCACTTCCTGCTCTCGTCCGGTCGTCACGGTGACCGCTACGTGGAGAAGTTCGACCTGCTGCGCCGACCTGCCGCGACAGAGGCCGCCTGTCGGGGCTTCAGCGAGCGGTTCGCGACCGAGCGGATCGACGTGGTCGTTGGCCCGACCACCGGCGGCATCCTCCTCGCCTTCGAGGTCGCCCGTCAGATGGGCGTCGCGGCTGCCTACGCCGAGCGCCGCGACGACGGCTCCCCCGGACGTGAGTTCCGCCGGGGCACCACCTTCGAGTCGGGCCAGCGAGTGCTGGTGATCGACGACATCCTGACCACCGGAGGGTCGGTCCGTGAGACGCTGGCCGCCCTAACTCCTCACACGGTCGAAGTCGTCGCGGTCGGCGTGTTGATCGACCGGAGCGGTGGCCGCGCCGCCTTCGATGTTCCGCTGATCAGCCTTGCCGCCCTTGATTTCGACACCTGGGCGCCGGAGGCCTGCCCGATGTGTGCCCGTGGCGAGACCTTGGTCAAGCCGGGCACGACCGTCGATCCCGGGTCGACCGGCTCGGCCGGATCCGCCAGTTGAGCTGGACCCTGATTGCGGCCGAGGGCGCTATTCCTCGTGGCGGTGGTTCTGCATCCGCTCGTGCAGTTGGTCCCGTAGCCCGCTGATGTCTTCGAGGCGTTGATCGATTTGCCGCAGGATATCGATCCGGGGCCGCTCGACGTACTCATCGCGCAGTTCGATGATGATCTGAGCGATGCGGGCGATCGTCCGGACCGTGTGGACCGGGTCGTCCTCGCGGGAGGGCTGGGTGTACCCGCTCGTCATGTTGACTCTCTCCCGCTTGGCGTCGGTCTGGCCGGGGTCGGTTCTTCTGGTCCGGAGCGCCGGAAGGGTAGCACGGCACCGGACCGTCCGCTATGCCTGGCTGGTCGGTGCGTGCTCGATCAAGGACGGCACGACCCCTGCCTGATCCGTCACCTCCGACCCGCTCGCCGCGAGGGTCTCGGCCAACGACGCCGTACCATCTAGGATGGCGACCAGGCCACTTTCCCGCACGATGGGTATCCCGAGACCCCGGGCCTTTTCGACCTTGGATCCCGCGTCCTCTCCCGCGAACACCACGGTCGTCTTCTTCGATACCGAACTGGTCACGTTCGCGCCCGCTCGTCGAAGGCGCTCCTCGGCGTCTTCCCGGGTCATCGTCTCCAAGCGACCGGTCAATACCACCTTGGCGCCGGCGAATGGCCCTTGGGCGTCCTCGACCCGCGATTCGGTGACCCTCAGCCCGGCCCTGGCCAGGCGATCAACCAAGTCACGATTTGGTGCCTCGGCGAAGAATGTTCGCACGCTCCCCGCGACGATCGGCCCAATCCCGCCCACGGCGGCGACCGCATCCTCGTCGGCATTCGCGAGGTCGAGCAGCGATCCGAAACGATCGGCCAACAGTCGGGCGTTGCGCTCCCCGACATGCCGAATCCCCAGCCCGTGGATCAGGCGCCAGACCGGCCGGTCCTTCGACTCCTCGATGGCGCGTCGCAGGTTCGCCGCACTCAGGTCCCCGAGGCGTTCTAGACCGGAGATCGCCTCCCAGTCGAGCCCGTAGAGGTCGGCCGCGTCACGCACCAGGCCCAGCTCGACGAATCGGTCCACCAGCTTCTCACCCAAGCCGGCGATGTCCATGCTCCCGCGGGAGGCGAAATGCTGGACCCGTTCCTTGCGCTGGGCCGGGCAGGTGGCGTTGGTGCAATATCGCATCACCTCGCCCGGTTCCCGGGTCACCGGTTCACCGCAGGAGGGGCACCGGTCTGGCATCTGCCATGGCAGCGCCCCGTCCAGTCGCCGCTCCTCGATCACCTTGACGATCTGGGGGATCACGTCGCCGGCGCGCTGGACGACCACGGTATCCCCGATCCGGATGTCCTTCCGGGCCACCTCGTCCTCGTTGTGCAGAGTGGCCCGGCTCACCGTCACCCCGCCGATGTTGACCGGCTCGAGCCGGGCGAGGGGATTGAGGGACCCGGTCCGGCCGACGTTGACGATGATGTCCTTGACGGTGGTCGTTTGTTGGATCGCGGGGAACTTGTACGCCGTCGCCCATCTGGGCTCACGAGCGACATACCCGATTTCCTCCTGCTGCCTGACGTCATCGACCTTGACTACCACGCCGTCAATCTCGAACGGCGTCTCGTGCCGCCTGGCCAGCCACCGTTCGGCTGCTGCCCAGACCCCGTCGATCTCATCATGGCACTCCGCCCCAGGCGACGCGTCGAACCCGGCCGTCCGCAGCCGCTCCAGGGCGGCCCAATGTGAGTCTGGTGCCGGGGCGCCCAACACGTAGCCAATGCCGTAGGCGATGAAGCGCAATGGTCGGCGGGAAGTGATCGCCGGGTCCTTCTGGCGCACCGACCCGGCCGCCGCGTTGCGGGGATTCATGAACGGCTTGCCGCCTGCCTCCTCGATGCCCCGGTTGAGTCGTGCGAAGTCGGCTTTCCGCATGTAGAGCTCCCCCCGGACCTCGACCGTGCCGGCCGTTGCCAGGTCGTCCCCGGTGAGCCGAATCGGGATCGCCCGCACGGTGCGGAGGTTGGCGGAGATGTCGTCGCCGTGGGTGCCGTCGCCACGGGTCGCGCCGTGGTCGAAGCGGCCACCGACGTAAGTCAGGGCGATCGCCAGGCCATCGATCTTTGGTTCGGTGATGAGCCGGAGGTCGCCACGGCTCGCGAAGCGGGTCGTACGGGCATACCACGCCTCGAGTTCTTCCCGGGAAAAGACATTGCTCAGGGAGAGGAGGGGGCGCGGGTGGATGACCTCCGCGAAGCCGGCCTGGGGCGTCGCGCCGACCCGCTGGGTGGGCGACTCGGCCGTGATCATGTCGGGGTGATCGGCCTCGATCGCCCGGATCTCGTTGAGGGCCGCGTCGTACTCAGCGTCGGTCGCGGACGGTTGGTCCAGCACGTAGTATTCGTAGTTCCACCGGTCGACCGCGCGGCGCAGGTCGTCCAGGCGACGCTGGGTCGTCGCGGCATCCATGGCGGCCCTCCTGGATGGGGTCAGGATTGGTACACTCGTTCGCACCGCTGGGCGTACGTTCGCCCGACGCAGTATAGCGCCACGGAGTCTCGGACCTCGGGGCCGGTGAGACCATGGACCCGCTGAGCGACTTCGACGATGTGAGCCAGGTTCCCCCTGAAACCGAACCGGGTTTGATCGATGCTGCTCATCTGCCGGAGGACCTTGACCTGGCAATCGACCCGCACCTCGATGATGAGGTCAGCCAGCTCGTCCCGGACGATGAATCAATCCTCGTTGCCGATACCCGAGATGCCGACGATGGCGCCGGGCGCAGATACGATCACCTCGCGGACCGGGCACTTCGGTACATCCGGGATCGGCGTGGTGCCGTCCACGAGGATGTGCTGATTGCTCACGTCTTCGGCAATACCGGCCACGTTGCCCTCTGGCGACCACTGATCCGGCAGATCCTCTCCGCCGAGACCGAGGTGGTCCTCTCCGTCGATGGGTATTGGTCGGCGGTCGGCGAGGCGGCTTCCCCTGGGGACCATCCGCTCAAGGACTTCATCGCCCTCGATGTGGAAACCACGGGCCTGCGGCCGCTTCACCAGCGGATCACCGAGGTCGCCGCCATCCGGTTCACCGACGGCCTGGTAACCGCGCGGTTCTCCTCCCTGGTGAATCCCGAGCGTCGTATCCCCCTCGCCATCGCCAAGTTGACGGGTATCACCGACGTCGACGTGGCCGCGGCGCCGGTCTTCGCGGAGGTCGCCGACGATCTGCTGGATTTTCTGGGTCACGGTCCGGTCGTCGGCCACAACGTCCGCTTCGACATCGGGTTCGTGAACGCCGAACTGAAGCGCATCGGAAAGCCCCCCCTCGGTAACGCCACGGTCGACACCGTCTCACTCGCCCACCGCCTGATTCCCGGCCTGCGAAAGCCGACCCTGGAGCGGGTGGCGAAGGCACTCGGCCTCGTTCCCGGTCGCCTCCACCGCGCGGAGGCCGACGCGGAACTGACCGGGCAAGTGGCAAACCACTTGGCCCGGGGCGCCGTCCAGCAGGGATATGAGGGTGAGCGGCTTGAGGCGTTGTTTTCCGCTCCCGCCCCCCGTAAGCCGCGAGACCGAGCCGGGCGGGATCGGGCCCCGCTGGATCGCTCGATCTTGGCCACGATCCCGAAGCGTTCCGGTGTCTATGTGATGCGGGACCGTCAAGGCTCCGTGATCTACGTCGGCAAGGCGAAGAACCTGCGGGACCGGGTGGGGTCGTATTTCTCCCAGGCAATCGGCTACACCCGCAAGATGGATGGCCTGCTCGACTCGATGGCCACCATCGATGTCGAGGTGACCGGGTCGGAGTTGGAGGCCCTCCTGCTCGAGGCCCAGCTGATCCGCCGCTACCAACCACGCTACAACACGGCCCTGCGCTCCTTCGAGCACTATCCCTTCATCCGGGTTGACATCGCCAACCCCTGGCCCCGGATAACTCTCGCGAAGGCCCGCAAAGACGATGGCTCGGCTTACTTCGGCCCGTTCCGCAACAAGACCGGGGCTCGCAAGACGGTCGACCTGATCAACGACGTGCTGCCGCTGCGGACCTGCACCCGTTCGTTCCGCGACGCCCGGTCCTACGGTGCCCCCTGTATCCAGCTCGACCTCGGCCGCTGTCTCGGGCCGTGTATGGGAGTGGCGGACCCCGGCACGTATCGTGGCATGGTCCACGACGTGGTTCGGTTCTTGGACGGTCAGGACGACGTGCTCTATGGGCGCCTCTGGCAGGGGCTGGAACAGGCCGCCGAGCGGCAAGACTTCGAGCGGGCCCGCAAGCTCCGGAACGACATCGCCTCCGTCACTCACGTCGTCCAGGCCCACGGCATCATGCGGGACGCGGTCGAGAACCACACCCTGGCCTTGGTCCTGCCAGGGGTAGAGACCGGATCACGCGAAGTCTTCATCGTCGTCGCTGGCCAGACCTGGAGCCGGTGTCTGGTCGCGGCCAACGACGTCGCCACCGCCGCCGCCCGGCTCGCCGCGAGCTGGGAGCGGGTGTTGGCTTCGCCCCCTCGGGACCTCGACCACCATGCCATCGACGAGGCCAACATCCTCAACCGTTGGCTGCACCAGCACGCTGGCCATCCCGCTATCTTTCCCCTGGGCAATGTCGATCCCGACTGGGCAGGGGTCGTGCGTAGCGGGCTGGACCTGCCCGACGATTGCTGGTCCGGACAGTGGATCGCAGCTGCGACGGATGAGGACGGACGGGGTCGAGGGGCGGACGACTTCGAAGACGCGTCAGCGTCACCCGTGACCGTTGGGGTGGATGCGACAGCGGACACTATCGACGCTGGATGGGCGTGACGGAGGTAGGGGAGGGGAGGCCGGTGAGCGAACGCGATGCGGTTCAGATGTTGGAGGAGATCGCCGATCAGGTGCGAGGCTGTCCGAAGTGCGAGTTGTGCCGCACGCGGACCAATGCCGTGCCGGGGGAGGGGAATCCCCATGCCCGGGTGATGCTGATCGGCGAGGGGCCCGGCTTCTATGAGGACCGAGAGGGGCGACCGTTCGTTGGCAATTCCGGCAAGTTCTTGAACACCCTCCTCGCCAAGGCCGGGCTCGTCCGGGAGGACGTCTTCATCACCAACGTCGTGAAGTGCCGGCCACCCGGCAACCGGGATCCCCTGCCGGACGAGATCGCTGCCTGCGCACCGTATTTGGAAGGCCAGATCGCCGCGATCGATCCGGACGTGATCGTCACGCTCGGGCGCTTTTCAATGGCACGTTGGTTCGCCGGCGAGCGCATCTCCAAGATCCACGGTCAGCCCAAGCGTGACGGTCGTCGCTTGATCGTGCCGATGTATCACCCCGCAGCCGCGCTCCACCAATCGTCGCTGCGCGGGGCGATCGAGGAAGACTTCGAACGGCTGCCAAAGATCCTGGCCGAGATGGAGCACGCTCGGGAAACCGAAGCTGCCCGGTCTGCGCCGAAAGAAGAGCAGTCCCGACTCTTCTGATGCCGCTTCGTCACGATCCACCTGATCGACGCATGACTGACTCGCAGTGCGAGACTACCCTTCAATTGGCTCTCGCTCACCGATGACCGTTGGCCCTGCCTCGCGTGCTATAGTGTCCGTACAGTCACTCCCGCGACCTTAAGACCATTCCCCCGCGTCCCCCGCGCGCGGTCTCACATTCTCGGTGCCGCAGTGGCCCACCGGGATTGCCGCCGCATCACACGGGGTAGGTTGTCATACCATGGTGACGTCGACCAGAGCGCGAGCGGGTCAGCGACAGGGGAAGGGTACACGGCACCGTGAACCGCGACCGTCCCCGCTCGAACGCGGGCGTCATGCCGTGCGGTGGGTCCGGACGCTGCCCAGCCGGATGCCCAGCCTTTCCATCGCCGACCGGCGCCATCGCGAGCTGGCCGGATTGGCCCTCCTCCTGGTGGCCGCGCTCAGCGCGTGGTCACTCATCACCCGGTCGGACGCCGGCCTAGTCCCGGCGTGGTGGGCCAGTGTCCTGACGTCGGCCTATGGGACCAAGGGGAGTTGGGTGATCCCCCTGCTACTCATGCTAGCCGCGATCCGGTTCCTCCGCCCGACCCCGGGTCCGGTGCTGGTCGCGCGGCATTACGCGGGCGGATTGTTCTTGACGGTCTCGGCGGTCGGGCTTCTTCGCCTGGGCGACGACGGTGCCCGGGCAGAACTCGGTGGCAACGCCGGTGAAGCGGTCGCGACTCTGATGTCCAGAGCACTAGGCGAGGTACCCGCCGCAGTCTCGCTGCTGGTCATTGGCTGGGTCGCCGTGCTCCTCCTGGCTGACACGTCGGCCCACGATCTCGCTACCGAGGTCCACGGGGCATGGAAGCGGGGCAGGCAAGCGCTCCGGGTGTACCGGGCGCGGACACCGCCATCTGCCCCCGAATCACCGCCCGACGCGCCCGTCTTAACCCCGCCTCCGCCCACTCGAAGGCGAATCCGGGCCCGGACTGAGTCGTCCGCGACGTCCGCCGATGGGTTAGACCTCGACGCGGCCGAAGCGGCCAGTGACCCCCTCGCTTCAGTCGTCGTAGCCGCGACGCCGCCGGCGCGTTTCGAACGTGTGATCAACATCCCGAAGCGTGAGCCACCCGTCGCCGTGCTCCCCGATGGAGGCCCGGCAACGGCGGGCCAGCGTCCGCGTCTGAGTGTCCCATTGCCCCTCCCCAGCACCGGCCTCCTCGCCCAATATGATGGCGTCGCTCCGGACACCGCCGGACTGGAGACGAAGGCTCGGCTGATCGAAGAATCCCTGCGGAGCTTCCGCGTCGACGCCCGGGTCCGGGAAATCAACCCTGGTCCCAGCGTGACCCAGTTCTCCTTGGAACCGGGTGGCGGGGTGAAGGTCCGGCGGATCACCGAATTGCAGAACGACTTGGCCCTGGCCCTGGCCGCACCGAGCATCCGGATCGAAGCACCGATCCCGGGGTTTGCCCGCGTCGGCTTGGAAATCCCGAACGACGAGATCTCCACCGTTGGCCTTCGCGAGACCCTGGAATCCGCCGCGTTCGCCCGCGGCAAGCAGAAGTTGCCAGTTCCGCTAGGACGGGACGTCAACGGGCGCTACGTCGTCCATGACCTCACTCGAATGCCTCACCTGCTGATCGCTGGGGCGACTGGCAGCGGAAAGAGCGTCTGCCTCAACGGGATCATCTCGACGTTCCTCCTCTGCCGTGCGCCGGAGGAACTGAAGATCCTGATGATCGACCCCAAGATGGTGGAGCTGACGCTCTACAACGGGGTGCCCCACCTGCAATGTCCAGTCGTCACCGAGATGGACAAGGTGGTCGGCGCCCTCCGCCTCGTGCTGCGGGAGATGGAGCGTCGCTACGCCCTGTTCTCGAAGCTGGGTGTCCGAAACTTGGATGGCTATCGCCTCAAGACAGAGGACGAGAGCGACGCCGAGCGTTTGCCCTATCTGGTCGTGATCATCGATGAGCTTGCCGACCTGATGATGACCGCACCGATCGAAGTCGAAGCGCTGCTGGTGCGCCTGGCGCAGATGGCCCGCGCCACCGGGATCCATCTCATCCTGGCGACACAGCGGCCGTCAGTGAACGTCCTGACCGGGCTGATCAAGGCGAACGTCCCGGCCCGGATCGCCTTCGCCGTATCCAGCGGCGTCGACAGCCGCGTGGTCCTGGACATGCCGGGGGCCGAACGGCTCCTTGGCCGCGGAGACATGTTGTTCCTACCGCCGGATGCGGCGAAGCCGCAACGAGTGCAGGGGGCATTCATCGAGGACGGTGACGTCCAGAAGATCGTCGCCCACTGGCACGCCGTCGCTCCGGTGCCAGCCTATGCGCAGGAATGGCTGGAACTCCCGAGTTCCACCCGGGGCGACGACGGCCTCGGTGGGGGAGGGGGTGACGAGGAGGACGACCCGCTGATGGACCAGGCGCTGGAAGTCGTGCGACAGCAGGGCACGGCCTCGGCCTCGATGCTGCAGCGCCGCCTGCGGATCGGCTATAACCGGGCCGCGAGGCTGATCGAGCAGATGGAAGACGAGGGTGTGATCGGACCCGCGGACGGCGTCAAGGGCCGTCCGCTGCTACTGGGGTCACCTGACCTCTAGGCCGTGCGCTGAATTCGGCGGGTCGTGCTAGCTGGGAATCGCCGCTGTCGCGGCCTGTTTGGCGTGCTCGAAGCAGCGTGAGCAGTAGACCGGGTTCCCGTTGCGGGGCACGAAGGGCACCGTCGTGCTCTCGCCGCACTCGGCGCAGAGGACGACGGTCTGAGCGCGTTCCTGCAATCCCAACTTCGCCTTGCGAACCGAACGACATGGAGAACAGCGCGCCGGAACGTTCGTCAGGCCCTTCTCATGGTAAAATTGACGTTCACCGGCAGTCCATAAGAATGGCTGTCCGCATTCTTTGCAGGCGAGCGTCTGATCCTCGAACTCCACGGTTCGTCCCTCCTCTGGGCGGCGGTCCACCAGTTCGCGGGTGCGATGTGCCGGGGGACACCGGGTCCGGCCCATCTCGGCTAGGCACATTGGTGGAATCTTCTAAGCTACAGTATCACCGAGTATGGCAAAGCGCAATTGCGGGCAAGGTGATTGGCGGGATGTCACGATCCTGATCGATGGTCAGCATCCAGACCGCGCGGATGTCGAATCAGGCGTCACCCGACTCAGGGTCGCCCCAACATCGTGTTCGGGGCGAGTGGTAGCCAGCGGGTGGCAGTGGACGGACCGGGATAGCGGGGGAAGAAGACCGTGAGCTTTCAGCGGCGCTCGACGGCCACGGCGGCGCCGGTGGCCCGGCTGATCGACGAACTCGGTAAACTGCCTGGGATCGGGAACAAGACGGCATCTCGCCTGGCCTACCATGTCTTGCGAGCCAATCGTGAAGACGCGATCGCCCTGGCCGAAGCGATCTTGGACGTCAAGGAGCGGATCGTCCTCTGCTCGGTCTGCTTCAACACGACCGAGGAGGACCCGTGCTCGATCTGTCGTGACGCCGGCCGTGATGCTTCCATCTGCGTCGTGCAGGAACCTTTGGACGTCGCGGCCTTGGAGCGGACGGGGCAGCTCAAGGGCAAGTACCACGTCTTGCACGGGGCGATCTCGCCGGTCGAGGGCATTGGGCCCGACCGGCTGAAGATTCAGGAGTTGCTCCGGCGGGTGGAGCGGGAGAAGCCGGACGAGATCATCCTCGCCACGAATCTCGACATCACGGGCGAGGCAACCGCCACCTACCTGCATCGGCTGTTGGTACCCCTGGGCGTCTCCGTGACCCGGCCAGCGAGCGGTTTGCCGGTGGGGGGAGACCTCGAATACGCCGACGAGGTCACGTTGGGCAGAGCCCTGGCCGGTCGTCGACCTCTCTGAGCGGTACCTCGCTTCGTCTTCCGGGGGGTGACGTGATGCGTCGGGTGGTCGGGACCGTTCTGCCCCGGCCGGGATATTGATTCGCGGCCACGCGGGCGGTACCATAGCGGTAGGGGAGTGCAGCCTGGATTGGCCCGTTGCTAGTTCCCCGAGTGCCTCAGCCCCGCGAGGACGGCAGGAAACGGTCTCTCGTCGCGATGTTCCCGTGAGGCCCCCGCCAGGAGCAGCACGTCATCCCCAATCTGGACATCGCCAGTTCGGACTCGTCATCCCCCTTCATGGTTCGACCATGCCAGGTCCAGGATGTGCCAGGGCTGCGCACGGTCCGCACCGTACATCGGTTGGACCAGCCTGATTCACTGCTCGAGAACTACAGTTCCCTGCGGCACGGGATCCGCTCCCTGTTGCCGTTTTCTCCTGGCCGGCCTCGGGTCTTCGTCGCCAGGACCAGGGACGCCATCGTCGGCTTCGCTGATTTCCAACCGACGCTGCCCGACCAGCGCTGGATTTTGACCGGGCTGGGCGTGGTTCCGGACGTGCGTCACCAGTACATTCGCCAGACGCTTCTTTCCCGCGGGATCGTCGAAGCTGGCCAGGTCGGTGTGAAGCGCCTCTTCGTCCGCCTCGCACCTGACAACGACGTGTATGAGGCGGCCGCATCCTGCGGATTCGCGCCCTATGCCGAGGAAGTGGTCTTGAGTACCACGGCACCGACATTTAGAGCCCCCACCCGGTCCTTGCGGATGCAGGAGCCGAGTGATACCTGGGCGATCCACCAACTCTATAACCAGGCCGTGCCGAAGCAGGTCCAATTGGCTGAAGCCCTCACCAGTCACCGGTGGGAGTTGCCGGTGTCGCGCGCCGCTGCCGGGTGCCTGGTGCGAGGCTGGGTCATCGACGAGGACCATCAAGTCATCGGCTATGCGAGGACTGCGTCTTCACGCGGCACCCACGTCATTGAGGTCATTGGCACGCCCGGTAGGCGGGATGTCGCTGAGGCCCTCGTTGACGGTGTTCTGGCGTCCCTCGCCACCCGCTCCGTCCGGCGCGTGTACTGCGCGGTTCGCGGCTACCAGTCCGAGCTCATCGACCTCTTTCGCGGCCGGGGATTCGCCGAACGGTGGACCCAGCGATTGATGGTGACCTACACGACCGCCAGTGTCCGGTCGGTGGCGACCGAGGTCGTCCCGCTCTCGGCCGAGGCGTTGGAGCGCGTCCCGCGACGAGTGCCGACGTTCTTGCAGGGGAACGTCGGCCCATCTCCCGAGCGGATGGGGATATCCGGTGAGGGCCATGCCCCGGCATGGCGCGAACCGGCGGCCATAGGGCCAGGGTGAGCGAGCGATGGCATCGCTTCAGGCGCGGCGGCACGGCGGGGACGGACGATACGAGACTCGAGATGGGGCCCACTTCATGACGTCTCACGCGGAGCAGGCATTGGCCGATGACCTCGACGGTGCGTCGGACCTGGACACGCGACCCGACTACGAGCGGGAAGTCACTGACAACATCGACGACCTCCTCGACGCGATCCCACCCCACATCACTGGCCCATTGCTAGCGACCCGGGGGGAGACGTCGATCGACCAACTGATCGAGATCGTGCTCGACCTCGGGCGTCCGCCCGAGGCCCGATTCGAGCGCACTGAGGTGCTCCTCTCGGACACCGACGTGACCCGCGAGGACCTGGCCTACGTCGCTGAGCGGATCGGCAACTTCGGTGACGACAATCGGGCTGGTATCGAGCGGACCCTCCACCGCATTTCCGCCCTGCGGAACCGGCGGGGAGAGGTGGTCGGGCTTACGGTGCGGATCGGTCGAGCCGTCTATGGCACGATCGCCATCATCGAGGAGTTGATCGAGTCGGGCGAAAGCATCCTCCTGCTCGGCAGGCCGGGTGTCGGCAAGACCACCATGCTGCGCGAGACGGCCCGTGTCTTGGCCGACACGATGCGCAAGCGGGTGGTGATCGTCGATACCAGCAACGAGATCGCCGGCGACGGCGACATCCCGCACCCCGCGATCGGGCGGGCGCGGCGGATGCAGGTCCCGACCCCCACGCTTCAACACGCGGTGATGATCGAGGCGGTCGAGAACCACATGCCCGAAGTCGTCGTCATCGACGAGATCGGGACCGAGCTGGAAGCTGTTGCCGCACGGACCATCGCCGAGCGCGGCGTCCAACTCATCGGCACGGCCCACGGTAATACTCTCGAAAACCTAATGATGAACCCCACACTTTCCGACCTGGTGGGAGGTATCCAGTCGGTCACCCTCTCGGACGAAGAAGCCCGGCGACGTGGTTCGCAGAAGTCGATCCTGGAGCGCAAGGCGCCGCCCACCTTCTCGGTGATGGTCGAGATCATCAGCCGGGATGAGGTCGCGGTGCATAGGGACGTGGCCGCGACCGTCGATGCCATCCTCCGCAATGCGCCCGTCAGGGCCGAGAATCGGCGACGGGACGAGAGCGGTCAGATCTCGGTCACCGCCCCGGAGGATGCGCGCCGCAACCCGGGTGGGACCGCTCGGGCCGAGGCCAGCCGGGAGAATCCTTCGATCATCGACTTCGGCGCGCGCCGCTCTGCCCCCGCGCCAACCCTGGCTGCCGGGCCGACGATGCGCTGGGACGAAGAACCTGCCCCTTCGCAGGTGGTCGAACCGGTGGCACGGCTGCCGCGCGGTCGGGGCACGGCCGAAAAGCCCCTCCGGCTCTACCCGTTCGGGATCAGCCGCAACCGCCTAGAGCAGGCCATTACGGTCATCGGCGCT
>CADCWH010000306.1 GCA_902806395.1 uncultured Thermomicrobiales bacterium
GCTTCGTCGGGATGCGGTCAGACGGCACGCTCGACCTCGACAGCCTCGAGGCGCTGCTCGCTCGCAGCCCGAAGCTGGTCGCCTTCAGTCACGTCAGCAACGCCCTCGGGACGATCCACCCGGCCGCCGAGATCACCCGCCGGGCCAGGGCCGCCGGTGCGACCGTCCTGATCGACGCCGCCCAGAGCGTGCCGCACCTCCCTGTCGATGTCGCCGAGTTGGGATGCGATTTCCTGGCCCTGTCCGGCCACAAGATGCTCGGACCGATGGGATCGGGCGTCCTCTGGGGGCGTCTCGATCTGCTGGAGGCCATGCCGCCGTTCCTGACCGGCGGCAGCATGATCCGCAAGGTCGAACTCACCGGCACCACCTGGGCAGATGTCCCGGCCAAGTTCGAGGCTGGCACCCCGGCCGTGGCCGAT
This sequence comes from uncultured Thermomicrobiales bacterium, assembly GCA_902806395.1. The sequence goes on from CADCWH010000306.1 coordinate 423, forward strand.
GCGGTCGGTCTCGGCGTCGCCTGCGACTACCTCTCCGCGATCGGCATGGACCGCGTCCGCGCCCACGAGCGTGACCTGATCATCCTCGCGATCGAGCACCTGTCGGCCCTGCCGGGGATCACCCTCCTCGGACCACTCCGCCCCGAGGTGCAGGCCGGGGTGCTGAGCTTCACCGTCGATGGCGTCCATCCCCACGACGTGGCCGCCATCCTCGACGAGCACAACGTCGCCGTCCGGGCCGGCCACCACTGCTGCCAACCGCTGATGCGGGAACTCGGTCTCGTGGCCACGACCCGGGCCAGTTTCTCCGTCTACAACGATAGGTCGGACATTGACCGCCTGGTGGAGGCGTTGGAACGAGTGCGGACCGTCTTTGCCTGACCCGACAACACCGCGGAGTACGCCACGCCAGATCACGCCGATCGTCTGGGGACCAGGACAGTCATGACCGACAGCATCTATCGAGAAGTGATCCTCGATCACTACAAGAACCCCCGCAACAGGGGCCGCCTCGACCCTGCCGACCATAGCCACGCCGACGTCAATCCCCTCTGTGGCGACGAGATCCGACTGGATCTACGTGTCAGGGACGGGATGATCACCGACGTGGCCTTCGAGGGCCGTGGCTGCGCGATCAGCCAGGCCGCGACCTCGATCCTGACCGAATTGGTCGAGGGACTGCCCGTCGAGGACGCGAAGCGGCTGGGCAAGGCCGACATCCTCGAAGAACTGGGCGTCCCCATCAGCCCGGCTCGGATGAAGTGCGCCATGCTTGGTCTGAAGTGCCTCAAGGCCGGCCTCTACGGCGTCTCCCACATCCACGACGACGATCTGTAGCGGCACCGCCTGTCCTGACCCGAGGAGCGAGAACGTCGATGTCGAACCCGCAGCCCGCCGAGGACCGATTCGTCACCGTCGCCGCCGTCGACGATATCGGCCCCGGCGAGATGGCCTATGTCGAGGTCGGTGACGAACCGGTCTGCCTGATCAATAAGGACGGCACCTTCTACGCCGTGAACGACGTCTGCACCCATCAGGACGCCTCCCTCTCGGAGGGAACCATCGAGGGCGACGAGATCGAGTGCCCCCTCCACGGTGGTGCCTTCGACATCCGCACCGGCGCGCCGACCGCCTTCCCGGTCGTCGTCGCGGTGGAGACCTACGTGGTCCGCGTCGTTGGCGACGAGGTCCAGGTCGCCCGTCCGTAGGTTTCTAGTCACTGGGGCTTCTCTCGTCCAAATGGCCACCGGCAGCGCTTCGGTACTCCCTGATTCGGCTCGTGCCGCTACACCTACCTTGTGCCGTCGATCGCGGGATCGTGAGGAAGAGGTCATGGGCCGCGTCTACGATTCGATCGATGATGACCTCCGCGTCTGGATCGAGGCCCAACCGCTGTGCTTCGTCGGCACGGCACCAAGCGGTGACGAGGGCCATGTCAACGTCTCCCCGAAGGGTGGCGCCGGCACCTTCCGCGTCACCGGACCGCGCTCGTTCGCCTATCTCGACTTGACCGCGAGCGGGATCGAGACGGTCGCCCACCTGCGCCAGAACCGTCGGATCGTGGTCATGTTCTGCGCGTTCGCCGGACCGCCGAAAATCGTCCGCCTCCATGGGTGGGGGCGGGTTGTCACGGAAGGCGATCCCGAGTTTGCCGCCCTGGCCACTGAGTTTCCGGTTGGTGAGGAGACCCTGGCGCTCGCCCGGGCGGTTATCGTGATCGAGGTCACCCGCGTCTCCGACTCCTGTGGCTTCACGGTGCCCGAGATGACCTACGCCGGCGAGCGCCCAGGCCTCGTCCCCTCCGCCGCGACAAAGCGCCATCAACGCGGCCCGGGGTGGAAAGCGACCTACCAGGCCGAGAAGAACGCCGTCAGCATCGACGGCTTGCCGGGACTCGACGGATCCGGGTCACCGGGAACAGGGGAAGTCCCCAGACCACATTAATTCAGGCGCCACGATACTGTCAGCCATCTCTTGCCACCGGAACCGCCCGGACCTACTCTCAGACCATCGGGTCGTGCCAACTCGAGCGGATTCGGCGGACACGTGAACGGGGGAACGCGCATGGTGACCACGCCCCAGACCGATAGTCCGATGATCCCTGCGACATCGGGTCCGACGCCGACGTGCGGGGTGATTCGACCCGGCAGTTCCTTCCACGGCAAGCAGGGTCTCACCTACGGTGCCGGCATCGCCGCCGAGACGACCGGCTCAGTCGGCATCTGCATGCACCTGCTGACCATCCCGCCCGGGGGCCGGGCCAAGGCCCACCTCCATCGGGACCACGAGACTGCTATCTACGTCCTCTCCGGTGAGTGCCAGATGGCCTTCGGTGAGGACCTCACAGAACGGCTCACTGTCCACGCCGGAGAGTTCCTCTACATCCCCGCCGGCGTCCCCCACCTGCCGATGAACATCGGCACCGAACCCTGCATGGGCGTCCTGGCGCGCACCGATCCCAACGAGCAGGAGAGTGTGGAACTGCGACCGGATCTTGAGGGTCATGTGCCGATCTGACCCGACGATGCGGTATCGCGATGGTCCGGCACCCGTGCCCCGGCGA
>CADCWH010000307.1 GCA_902806395.1 uncultured Thermomicrobiales bacterium
GATTGACACGGACCGTGCGAGCCGAGGTTCGATCCCGACGGCCACGGTCGACTCCACTCCAGTCCCCACAGCGACGATGATGGTGACGGTCGCCCCGACTGCTCCCCCGGCGACGGGGACCTCTACGGCGGCCACTGCCCCGACCCCTGCGCCGTCACGCTCTATTCGGGAGACGGGCACACTCGCCAGCACGCCACCGATCCTGGAGCCGACCATGACGATCGCAGCGACACTCGCAGTCGACTCTCCGGTCAATGGGGCAATCGAGACTGTGACCGCGGACTCGGCCCGCGTCTTGCCGACTGAGACGGTGGTCGAGAGGCCCACGACCCTCGCGTCGGAGACCGCTACCCCTGTCGCGACCGGAGCCCCAGACTCAGTTGTCCTGACCGAGTCGACGTCGACGGTCGTCGTGCCCACCCAGACCGCACCCGCGACCACGGTCAGCACGGGGACGCCGGTCGCGACGGAGACATCGACGCTGACGCCGACTGACGTGCCGACGCTGGCACCGACCGAAACGTCGCCACCAGTGCCGACCGAAACACCCACCGTCGTGCCCACCGAGGCGGCGACGGAGGTGCCGGCCCCGCCGGTCCCGGCACAGATCATCCTCTACCCCGTCTCTGACACGAGTCTTGACTCGGTAGCAGCGATTGATCTCGCCACTCCGGTGGCGTATGACCCGATGGCCCCCGCACTGGCGATCGGCGGGTCGGGCTCGGCGGTCACCTACCTCACGTATCAGGTCGCCGGGATCACACCGGGCACCGTGATCGACGCATCACTTGTCCTTACCGGCGCCGGCGAGTTGGCCGGCAGCGCGGGACCGCTCGCGGTGCTGCCGGGAATCTGGGTCGATGAGTGGACGGCCTCCGCGTCCATGTCGCCTGGGTTCGGGACGCCGGTCCTCTCCCCAGATGGCTTGCCGCTCGACCCGATCTGGCTCACGCCCGGCGTGGAGACCGTCGTCAACGTCACGGGCGTCGTCGCGGCGGACGGGACCGTCACCTTCGTCCTGGCCGGCCTCTGGGACCAACCGGTGGCCATCGCCAGTCGAGAGAGCGCGACGCCGCCGCGACTGGTGATCACGACCAACGCCGTTCCGGTGGCCGGGTTCGCGCCGTTCACCGGATAGGGATCGAGCGAGGGCGTTCGGCCCCGACACATCTCATCACGCAGACATCAAGGGGGCGGGTGCCTCGGGGAATTCTTCCCCGAGGCACCCGCCCGCGTGATATGGTCTTGGCAGGAAAGCGATTGGACGCGCGGGCGACCGCCTGTGGCCGAAATCGTGCAACAATAGGAGACACCCCCTCACCGGTCCGCAGGTGGACATTGGCCCGGCCAGAGGGCCGCGAAGATCCCGATCTCGAACCTGACCCCGAACGGAGGTTCCTACCCGTGGCCGGCACGAGGTCCGACGACACGGCGGCCATCGCGTCGTCTCCAGCCGGTGGCCCATGGGGGGCGATCGCGGCCAGGGCACCGGCGTTCCAGTCGCGCAACTTTCGGGTCTTCTGGATCGGCCAACTGGTTTCGATCACCGGTACCTGGATCCAGACCATCGCCCAGAGCTGGCTCGTCGTCGACCAGCTGAACGCGTCGGCGTTCGCACTCGGCCTGGTCAACGTTCTCAGGTTCGCCCCGATCCTCGTCTTTGGTCTCTTCGCCGGCGTCGTGATCGACCGCGTGTCGACCCGGACACTCCTCATCGTCACCCAGGCCATCTCGGCAGTATTGGCGGCCGCCTTGGCGATCCTGGTGCTCACCGGCAACGTCGAGCTGTGGCATGTCTATGTCCTTTCGGGCCTGCTCGGGGTCATCAACGCCTTCGACATGCCGGCCCGGCAGACGTTCGTCTCGGAATTGGTCCAGCGCGAGCAGCTGATGAACGCGGTCGCGCTCAATTCGGCCCTGTTCAACACCGGCCGGGTGCTGGGACCAGCCATCGCCGGCGTCCTCCTGGCGGCATTCGGGTCCGGCATCTGCTTCGCGCTTAATGCCGTCACCTTCACCGGAGCCATCGCCGGGCTTCTCCTGATCCGCGGCACGTCCCGGCCCGAGGAAGCGAAGGGTTCCACCGCCTCACGCTTGGCGGAAGGGCTGCGCTACGTCCGCTCGACACCGGCGATCCTACTGCCGATCACCCTGGTTGCCTTCGTCTCGGCGTTCGGAATGAACTTCGGCGTCTGGATTCCCCTCCTCGCTAAAGACGTTTTCGCCACCGGCCCGCGCGGCTTCGGGCTGCTCATGACGGCGATGGGCATCGGTTCGCTCGCCGGCGCGATCACGTTGGTCCTGCGCGCGAAGACACCCCGGCGCGCGCTGATGCTTGGTGCCGCCCTGGCCCTGGGTCTCGGCGAGGTTTCCCTGGCCCTGGCCGGGTCAGGGGGAGCCCCCGTCCTGCTGGGTGGCCTGTTGCTGGCGGCGGTCGGCTTCTTCATGACCACGACGATGGCCCTCGCCAACACCACGGTCCAGACGGCGGCCATCGACGCGTTGCGAGGCCGCGTGATGAGTGTCTACATGACCGTCTTCGCCGGCAGCGCACCGTTCGGGGC